>CAZDZU010000266.1:0-3112 GCA_964509995.1 uncultured Eubacteriales bacterium
TATAACAGCCGTTGCCCTGGCCTCCGAAGAAGCGGGCACAGAAGCCATTTCTCTAATTAACACCCTGCTGGCCATGGCGGTGGACACCGAAACCAGAAAGCCAAAGCTGGGTAACATAATGGGAGGTCTGAGCGGGCCGGCCATCAAACCCGTTGCCCTGAGGATGGTCTTTCAGGTGGCCAGAGCAGTTAAGGTCCCGGTAATCGGAATGGGGGGCATTTTCAGCGCCGAGGATGCCCTGGAATTCATGATGGCCGGAGCAACAGCCGTCCAGGTGGGCACGGCTAACTTTGTGCACCCGGACGCCTGTCTGAAAATAATAAAAGGGCTGGAAACCTGGGCCGAAAAACACGGGATCACAAAAATAAGCGAGGTGACCGGAAGCCTCAATATTTGAATGAAGCGGACAGGGGCAGCTAATTTCCTGTCCCTCCAGAAATACTAAACTTAAAAAGAAAGGCTTAAAGCAAGATGGCTGACACCAGAGCAGAAATCTCCAGAAAAATAATCATCGCCCTGGATGTTAAGAACAGAGAAGAAGCTCAGAAGGTGCTGCAATCGCTCCCCGAAGCCAAGATTTTCAAGGTCGGGCTTGAGCTTTACACCGCCGAAGGGCCGACCATGATTGACCTGGTCAAGAGCTTTGGAAAAGAAGTCTTCCTGGACCTAAAGCTCCATGATATTCCGAACACCGTGGCCGGGGCGGTAAAATCGGCGGTTCGCCACGGGGTATCCATGCTGACCCTGCATACATCAGGCGGCCGGGAGATGATGAAAAAAGCGGTTGAAGCAGCCCGGGAAACAGCGGAGAAAGAAAAAAAGCCATTTCCCCTTATTCTTGGCGTAACCATTCTTACCAGCCTCAAGGACAGCGACCTTCAGGACGTTGGTTTCTCCGCCGATTCCAGGAACCAGGTGTTGCGGCTGGCCCGGCTGGCGGTTGATTCAGGCCTGGAGGGCATTGTCTGTTCACCCCAGGAGCTGGAACCCCTGCGGACAGAACTGGGTTCCAGAGTCAGGATAATTACTCCCGGTATCAGACCCGCCTGGGCTGAAGCTCAAGACCAGAAGAGAATCATGACGCCCGGAGAAGCTATAAAGAAAGGCGCCGATTTCCTGGTTATCGGACGACCGATTACCCGGGCAACCGTGCCCGGCGAAGCTTTCAGCCGGGTGCTGGAAGAATTAAAGACTTCCGTAGAAGGCGCTTGAAGAAAAAATAGCCCCCACTATCAATCCCACAACCCGCCTCAGGACGATGCCCACAACCAGAGTTACCACAAAATAGCCCATAATTTTTTCCGGCGGAGTCTCCATCAAACCCGCCTTGAAACCAAGGTAAAGCACATACAGGCTGTAAATCCCGGCCAGGAGTGTCAGAATGGACAGCACCGGAATTAGATAGAAGATTCCAGCCACATAATAAGGCGCCAGGCTATAGGCCGCCAGTTTGAGTGACTGAATCTGGTCGGGTTTAGAAGAGAAAGTCGGAGCCAGGGCGTTGATGATCAGAGCCAGGACAAAGACCGCAGCCAGGCTCAGTATGTAGGATGCGACCGCTCTGACCAGAGAATTACCCAGGCTATACCTGATTGTCCCCCGCAAAGGAACAGAGACCCCGATCAGCCAGTAGCCAATAAACTGAGCCACTGCCGGGACAGCAGCCATTATCATCAGATAGGACTTAAAGATATCGGTCACAGTAGTTGTCTCGTCCTTTATCCTGCCCCATTCTTCATTGGGTTTCAGAATAAGTCCCTGAACTCTTGGAACCAGGTTCATTTTTCCTCCTTCTTAAAACCGGATACCTGGAGTATATAAAAAATCAAAAAATTCAGTCAAATGAATTCTTCTTGCAGGTCAAAATTTAGTATCAAGGTAATGAGCAATAGCTTGAAGGGGCGCGGTGTTCATCGGGCATCGTTTCAGTCGCTCTAATTCAGACCGACTGAAACAGTACTCCCTGATAAGAAGGACCCGAGAACAGACTAAAACTCAAATTTACGGGCAGATTATACGGCGAAAAAGCCAGAGAAAATGGAGGCGCGGGTCGGACTCGAACCGACGAATCGAGGTTTTGCAGACCTCTCCCTTAGCCGCTTGGGTACCGCGCCATTTGCTTCATAACGAATTTTATCCCGAAGAAAGTACTGGAGCGGGCGATGGGACTTGAACCCACGGCCTTCTGCTTGGCAAGCAGACGTTCTACCACTGAACTACGCCCGCTCAGGCCTTCAACAGGTATAGAAAAACTAACAAAATTACGGGCTTCTGTCAACTCAACGGAAGGTCGGAAACTCAAAAAACAGGTTTATTACTTAACCTGGACCGTATCTCCCTTTTCCACTGCTTCCCGGGCTGAAAGAATTCTGACCGTCGCAGTGTTAACCTGGGCGTCCACCACAACCACGTTAGCGATGGCTTCCCGCGGCAGATTAGGTTTTTTATGGCGAAAAACAGTCAGCTGCTGGCCAGGTTTGATTCCCTGAGCCTCTCCCAGGTTGATCAAGGCCCAGTGTCCGGTAGAAACGATGTTAAAATCGGTGTCAAGATAAATCACCTGACCTTCCAGACTCTCTCCCGGCTTCAGGTTGCTGTCATAACCCCGATCTTTACCAATGACCGTTGGTTTCTCTTCGAAAGGAATCAGATAATTCCCGATTCTGATATCGCCGCATCCTTTTTCCACTTTAGCCACGCTGACCCGGTCTTCCAGGCGAATAATCCTGACCTTACCTTTTTTCTGGGCAATAAATCCCAGCCGGGGAATTAGTTGACCGATGTCCACGGCCAGAAACATCTGGCCGATTTCCATCCCGTCTTCCTTGCCCTTATTTATATAAAAAGTATCGGAATCCACCATCATTGCCCGTTCGTCTTCCCGCTCTGAACCGATAATCTGGATTTCGGGCAGGCTCCGGTCCCAGACCAGGACAGAACAATAAAGGTCGGTGTCGGTCAGAAGCGGATATTCTTCGGCAAAAACTCTGGCTTTCTGAACCTGGCTTTCCTGGGCCTGCAGGCCGTCCTGGATAAACAGCAGGCCAAGAACCAGTCCGGACAGGACAAAAAGGCCGATGTTAATAAGAAGGCTTTTTTTCATCTTGGCACC
>CAZDZU010000267.1:0-3111 GCA_964509995.1 uncultured Eubacteriales bacterium
CAGCCAGAAAGGGACACCTTAAGATGTCCCCTGTTTTTATTCCTTCACGGCGGCGGCCATTTCCAGGGCCAGTTTTCTCAGTCGCTTAAAATCTTCGTCCTTGGCCGCAAACTGGACTTCCACCGGCTCGCCGATCAGTGTCCAGTTATTCTTCCGCAGATGCTCCAGAATCCCCTTGACTCCGCCCCCGCTCCAGCCATAAGAGCCGAACACGCCGAACACCCGGTTGGGCAATCCCTTATGAGCCAGGTTGATAATCACGTTTTCGAGCGGCGGGTAAATCCAGTTATTGTAGGTGCAACTGCCGAAAATAACCCCTTTGAAGCGCCAGATTTCGTTGATGATAAAAGACTCGTGAACGGTTGAGGTATTCATCACCCGGATGTGTTTTATTCCCTCGTCGGCCATCGTCCGGGCGACAAAATCGGCCATCTTTTCGGTGTTACCGTACATGGTGCCGTAGGCAATCACCACGCCTTCATCATATTCATACCGGCTCCACCTGTCATAAGACGAAATTATTCGTTTGGGGTCGGTTCGCCAGACCGGTCCGTGGGTCGGGCAGACCACCCTGACCTCCAGTCCGGCCAGCCTCTGCAGCGCCTTCTGGACCATGGGTCCAAATTTACCAACGATGTTGGAATAATATCTTCTGATTTCATGCTCGTAATAAGCGACATCAACTTCGTCGTCAAAAACCCCGCCGTCCAGACTGCCGAAACCGCCGAAGGCATCGCCCGAAAAAATCACTCCGGCGGTGCTTTCATAAGTCATCATGGTCTCGGGCCAGTGAACCATCGGCGTCAAATAGAATTTTAGCTTCCGCCGTCCCAGATTGATCTCATCTGCATCTCTGACCTCATGGAGATCAGCCTCAACCCGGTACATGGCCCTGATAAACTCGATGGTCTTCTTATTACCGACTATTTTGACCCCGGGAAAGGTCTGGACGACCGCAGCCAGAGCCCCGGAATGATCCGGCTCCATGTGGTTGATTATCAGGTAATCAAGCGCCCGGCCGTTCAGCAGCTGGCTGATTTTTTCCAGGTATTCCCTCACCTTGCAGAGTTTAACCGTGTCCACCAGGGCCGTCCGCTCATCGACGATCAGATAGGAATTGTAAGACACACCTTTCGGCAGCGGCCAGATGTTTTCGAACAGGTTGGTATCGCGGTCGTTAACCCCGACATAATAAATGTCGTCAACAATCTTGATTGTTTGATCCATCTTTTTTGCCTTTCCCTGTTAATATCTTAAAGCAATTCCCTGCCGGCCAGACTTTAAATCATAAGCAGCCTTTATTATGCCACAGGCCCAGCTTAAATTATACCCGAATAAAGCCGGTCTGCGATGAACCCTCACCCCGATCCAGAGCGCCGGTCCGAAAAACATCCGGGCAGGCCTGCACAGGCCTTTTCCGCAAACTCCGGCTGCCGGCCGCCCCCTGACTCCCAGCGCGGGTAAAACCCGGGCCAAATCGCTTTCTTTCTTATTGTTTCTCTCTCTTGCCTCTCCAGAAGGCAAGAAACAGCTCCGGCCCGGCATCCCCATGATATCAAAACGCCCCTGCCCGGCCCCGCTTTCAGAGCCGTAAATTTGAGCCCTTCTAAATCCGATTCCGGGAAGGCCAAGAAGAAAAACGCAGTCGTTTTCCGGGACCCGGATTTTTGCTTGCCTTTCCTGCAGAAAATGTTTTTTAATTGAATCTAAGTCAATTTAGATTGAAAGGAATCAGCATGCCATTTCTGGTATTAGGTTTTGATTTTCCCCCGCCGGAGGGTCCCGAACGCCGGAAAGCTGTCCGGGAAGAACATCTCAACCAGGGCGAAAGACTCTACAACGAAGGCAAATGGCTGTGGGCCGCCGGGATTCTGAATGAAGCCGGCGAGCTGGTCGGCTCGATGATAATCTGCGATTATCCGACCGAAGAAGCCCTGCGTCATGAATGGCTGGATAAAGAGCCTTACCTCCTCAACCGCGTCTGGGAAAAAGTCCAGATTTACCCCGTACGGCCGGCGCCTTTCATGACCAAATAGGACAGACCATCATTCTGTCATTAATTTCCCCTGCCCCGGCTGTATAATTCCGTTTTCATTCCGAGGAAAAAGGTCGCCCCGGTAATCGCCCGCCGGCTGACGACCTCTACCGGGAACCAATAAAAGAGGGAGCTTTAACATACTCGACGCTGACCCGACCGTAACCGGCCGGCCCGACACGAACGGGCGGCGAAAAACTGGCCAGTCTTTTTCCTACTAAATCTATAGAATTAGTATGTTTTTCAGAATATAATGGTTTAAGAATACTAAAAACAGGAGACTCCGGATGTTAAAAAGAATCTTAATAATGTTGATTGGCACCGGGTTGTTGTTCACTACCCTGACCGCCCTGCCGGGGCCCGGTCGAGAATACGCCCGGCCGCAACAGGCCATGGCTCCTGATCAGCAGGAAGAAATCCCTGTCCTCAAGCCAGCGGGCAAGAGAAACGACCTTCCGGACGGCCGCTACTTCATCTGGGAATTTACCCAGACTCCGAAGATGGGCACGGTCATTCTAAAACTGCAACTCTTTGACCAGAACGGCAATAAAGTCACTGACCTCAAAATTGACGGTCGCTCCGATATGCCCTCCATGCGAGGCCACCACGATTCGGGGGAAGTTGCCTTCAAGACGAACAACCAGGGATTTTACCTGCTTCCGGTCAATATCGTCATGCCCGGAGACTGGGAAGTAATTCTGACCTTCAGGGACAACGACCGCATCCTGTACCGGGGACGGATTCTGTTCAAGGTGTGAGCGCCAGGCAGGCCCGAAAGAAATTCTCAGTTTACCGGCGCCCACCTGAGGGGCAGGAGCCAGTGCTCTCAACCGGTGCGGGCCCGGTAGGGTCGAGATGACAGGAAAACCAGAAGAACTTAAAGCCAGAGGAACTCACAGGTGGGCGGAGTCAATCCGGAGTACAGAGGGCATTCCGGTTCAAATGCTCAGCGCAAACCTCACAGAAAAAAGGCAGCTTGAAACCCATGAGTAAAAATAAATTTAACAGTTACCGCAGGAATAAACTTCGTCTCCTCCCATTTCTGGTCAGTTCAATTCTTGCCGTAACCTTTTTCC
>CAZDZU010000268.1:0-3108 GCA_964509995.1 uncultured Eubacteriales bacterium
AGCCCGGTCCACATCCCCCTGCCCCAGGTTGATCCTCCCCAGCCGGTACCGGGCTTTGACATTCAGCGGATAAAAATTGAGAATCTCGGTAAAAATTTCCTTGGCGGCTTCAAATTTGCCCTCTTCAAAATAGACGTTGCCCAGAAAGGTCAGGGCTTCCAGGTCATGGGGATTTTTCTCCATGGCTGCCCTGGCCAGTTCCATGGCTTCTTCCGCCTGTCCTTTAAGCCTCAGGACCTGGGCCAGTTTCAGACTGGCCCGGGGATTATCGGGGTTCAGCTTCCTGGCTTCGACCAGTATCTTATGAGCTTCATCAATCCGTCCGCCAGCCATCTTCAGGTCGGCAGCTTCCAGAAGCTCGTTGACTGCCCTTTCCGGTCGTCCGTCAAGTTTATACAGCGCAGCCAGCTGCATCCTGGCATTGAGGTCATCGCGGTCGAGTCTGACCACTTTTTCATAGAGCTCTATGGCGTCTTCAACCCGCTTGGCTCTCAGATAAATCTCGGCCACTCTGAGGTATTCCCTTTTGGCCTCGGCCGTAAAGCCCTGGCGGGTATATAGGTCGGCCATTTCTATAAAATAGGCGGGGTTCTCCGGATTGAGGCGGCAGATCTTTTTCAGGATGGCCAGGGCCTGGGAATACTGAGTTTTTTTCTCATACTCAGCAGCTACTTTCTCAAAAGCTTTGATGGCCCTTTCTGTCTGTCCCAGGCGAACATAGAGGTCGCCAACGATATTGTTAATGCTGACGTCGTTGGGATCCTCGTCGAGCAGTTTCTCGTATTCGATAATGGCTTCGCGCAGCTTTCCGGCCCGGACCAGCCTTTCGGCCTGCTCGATGATTTTTATCCGGTCAAACTTGCCGTTCATTTCAGCAGCGCTCTCTCTTTATACAGCCTGAAACTCTTGCGGTGCAGAGGACAGGGACCATTTTTCTCCAGGGCCTGATAATGTTCCTCGGTGGCATAACCCCTGTTGCGTCTGAGCTGATATTCCGGATATATTCCATCCAGAGCATCCATCAGATCATCCCGGAAAACCTTGGCCACTATCGAGGCTGCAGCGATTGAGAAAATTTTTCTGTCTCCCTGCGGCACCGCGATCTGAAAATAATCTATACCTTTCAGGGGATGGCCGTCAACTAGAATTGCGTCCGGCCTGAGGCTCAGTTCCTGCAGGGCCCGGACCATGGCCAGCTGGCTGGCCCGGTAAATGTTCAGCCTGTCTATCTCCAGATGGGTGGCATAGCCTATTCCCAGGTCGGCCAGCGCGGTCAGGATTTTCCCTGAGAGCTCCAGTCTTTTAGTCGGAGAAAGAAGCTTGGAATCGATAACCTCGCCGGCCCAGGCCGGTCTTCTTCTCAGGAAAAAATCAGGCGGGAAGACCACAGCCGCGGCCACCACCGGCCCAAAAAGCGAACCGCGGCCCACTTCATCCAGACCGGCCAGATTCCTCCGGCCCTCCCGCAACAGGGTTTTTTCAGTCGTGAACCCGATCATCAGGGATATTTTATATAATTTCTCCCTTCGGGTCGACCCCGGAAAAGTAGTTTAAATATTTTTGAAAAAGAATTGGCCGGCCGCGGGCAAGGGCTTACTGCTGTTCTTCCTTCAGCTTGGCCGCTTTGCCCTTGAGCTGGCGGAGATAATAGAGCTTGGCCCGGCGAACCTTGCCGTGGCGGACGACCTCCACCTTTTTGACCATCTTCGAATGCAGGGGGAAAATCCTTTCCACTCCGACTCCGTAAGACACCTTCCTGACGGTAAAGGTGGCTCCCAGGCCTGAACCTCTTCTGGCTATGACATCGCCCTTGAAGATCTGGATTCTCTCCTTATCGCCCTCCCGGATCAGGACGTGAACCTTAACGGTGTCGCCCACCCTGAAAGGCTCTATATCCTGGCGCATATGTTTTTCTTCAATCGCTCTTACCAAGTTGCTCATGAGTCTTTCCTTTCTTTCTTGATTTCTTCAAGGAGTTCCTCTTCTTCGGAGGATAGCTGCCTTGATTCCAGCAAATCTGGCCTGCGGGCCAGAGTCTTTTCCAGCGCTTTTTTCAACCTCCAGCGGGCAATCTTTTTATGGTCTCCGGAAAACAGAACCGAAGGCACACGGTAGCCGCGAAATTCCCGCGGTCGTGTATACTGGGGAAAATCCAGCAATCCAGCCGTAAAAGAGTCGTTACGGACCGACTCTTCCTTGCCGACCACCCCTGGCACAAACCGGGAGACGGAGTCGATCACCACCGCCGCCGCCAGCTCGCCGCCGGTCAGGACATAATCCCCTATGGAGATTTCCCGGTCCACCAGATGTTCAACCACTCTTTCGTCAACACCTTCATAGCGACCGCAGATCAGAATGACCTGCCGGTAGGAGGCCAGCTCTTCGGCCCGCCGTGAATCAAACCTTTCTCCCTGAGGAGTCAGAAGGCAGGTTACAGACTTATCCGGCTCCCTGATGGCTTCCACTGCCCTGAAAATGGGCTCCGGTTTTAGCACCATGCCTTCCAGACCTCCATAAGGCCTGTCATCAACCTGACGGTGTTTATCGGTTGTAAAATCCCTCAGGTCATGAATCCTTATCTCAAGCAATCCTTTTTCCACGGCTTTTTTTAACACCCCGGCCGTCAGCAGGCTTTCAAACAGGCCCGGGAAGATGGTAATGATATCAAACCTCATTTAATTCCAGCAAACCTTCCGGCGGGTCAATTACAATCTTTCTCGATGCCGGGTCAATCCGCCGGCAGATGGCCTCGACCAGTGGAATTTCAAACTTTTTCCCGCCGGAGTCCACAACCAGCAGACTGGTTTCGCCCAGGGTGATCAACTCCACCACCGGTCCGAGTTCCCGGCCGTCCATTGTTTCCACCAGGCAACCCAGCAACTCGAAATCATAATAAAGGCCATTTTCCAGAGCCGGGAAGTCCTCGGGCCTGGCCAGAATTTCACGCCCTCTGAGGGCCTCTGCTTCTCTCTGGCTGTTTATGCCTTTTAATCTTAAAAAAGGTGAATTACGGACTATTTTAAGGCTTTCTACTGCGTAGTCCCTTAATTCCCCTTCTGATTCGATATAAATTGTTCTGAAGAATGGCTCTCTCCAGCTCTTCTGATA
>CAZDZU010000269.1:0-3108 GCA_964509995.1 uncultured Eubacteriales bacterium
AGCATCTCGATCACCGGCGGCTTCAGCGCCGCCAGATAGAGGCCGCCGCCGGCCAGAGTAACAAAATAATCCTGGCCGGGCTGCTTATCCGGGATCGGCCTGACCTCGACCGGTTTTACGGGCCTGGCTTCCGGTCTACTGACTGGGGCTGCCGGCACCGGCTTCAACCCGGAGCCCATCACCTCAACCAGGCTTTCATGGACAAAGCCGCGAATTCTGGAGCCATCCGGTTTGTCAACCACGACCAGGTACCACTCGCCTTCCTTTCGCTCGGCTTCGAGCTCGGTTCCCTCAACCACCTGCCAGAGCATTTCGCTCCCGATGTCAGGCTTCAGCCTGATGTTGGCCTGTTCGGTTACCACCTTCAGCCGAATCTTCTGGACCTGTCCCGCCGCCTCCGTGCCCAGAAAACTCAAAATTATCAGACTGATAGACAGGAGATATGAAAACTTCTTCATGTTTGATTCCTTATTAAAAAGATTACAGAACAAAAAGACAAAAAGCAAAAAGTATTTATCCGGATAGAAAAAATTTCTGCCAGGGGAAGGCAGCAGCATAAAACAACCTTTGCTCTCAGGAGCCGGCAAACCTACCCTTTAGGCTAAAGGCTGTTCTTTTATTGTTTTTTCAGAAGCAGTCGACCGCCATAGACAGCGGCCGGTCCCAGCCCCTCTTCAATCCGCAGCAGCTGGTTGTACTTCTCCACCCTTTCCCCCCGGCAGGGGGCACCTGTTTTTAGCTGCCCGGTTCCCATGGCCACGGTAAAATCGGCAATGAAACTGTCAACTGTCTCGCCGCTGCGGTGCGAGACCATGGCCGTCCAACCTGCCCGTCGGGCAGTTTCTATGGCCTCTATGGTCTCGGAGAGAGTGCCTATCTGGTTGAGTTTAATCAGGACCGAGTTGGCTATTTTCTCGGCTATTCCTCTCTTGATTCTTTCCACATTGGTGACCAGGATGTCGTCGCCGACCAGCTGTATTTTCTGGCCGAGCCGGCTGTTCAGAAGCTTCCAGCCCTCCCAGTCGTCTTCAGCCAGACCGTCTTCAATTGAAATTAGCGGATACTTTTCCACCCAGCCGGCGTACATTTCGACCATTTCCGCCGCCTTCACCCTGCGGCCCTCGGTTCTTAAATTGTAGAGACCGTCCTCATAAAAACCGCTGGCCGCTGGGTCCAGGGCAATAGCCACCTGGTCATACGGTTTATAACCGGCTTTTTCAATGGCTTCCACGATCAGGTCCAGAGCTTCGGAATTTTTCTTAAGGGCCGGAGCAAAGCCGCCTTCATCACCGACTCCGGTGGCATAACCCCTGGCCTTGATGACCCCTTTGAGAGAATGATAAATTTCGCTGCCCCAGCGCAGGGCTTCACGGAAACTCGGAGCTCCGACCGGAGCGATCATGAATTCCTGAAGGTCCGGACCCTGCCAGTTGGCATGGACTCCGCCATTAAGTATATTGAAGAATGGCACCGGAAGAAACCGGGCCTCAATCCCGCCAAGATAACGGTAAAGCGGAAGACCCAGCGACCGGGCGGCAGCTCTGGCCGCGGCCAGGCTGACCCCGAGAATGGCATTGGCCCCCAGACGACTCTTGTTGGCTGTGCCGTCCAGGGCCAGCAATTTTTGATCCAGACCGTGCTGGTCGCGGGCATCCAGGCCGCAGACCTCAGGAGAAATCAAGCGGTTGACGTTGTCCACTGCCTGGAGCACACCCTTACCGCTGTATCTTTTTTTGTCTCCGTCTCTCAATTCCAGCGCTTCGTGAACTCCGGTTGAGGCCCCGGAAGGAACCCCGGCCGTGGCTGCAGTTCCGTCTTCCAGCCGGATTTCAACTTCAACCGTGGGATTGCCACGGGAATCAAGAATCTCTCCGGCCTTAACCATGGTTATGGTAGTTTTCATGGTCCTCTCCTTAAAGCAGGATTTTGATTTTTTTTGAATTTTAGCACAGCGGCCGGAACAAATCTAATCAGATGCGTAATTCCTGCTTCTCATTTCCTGATCTTTTTAATAAAATTGAAAGGGTTTGGTTCTCAAAATTAAGGCGGGACTGAAGGCTCCAGCCTGAGGAAAGGTTAAAGGGATGGATATACTGGAAATTATCCTTAAATTAGTTCTGGCTGTAGCTCTGGGGGGATTGATAGGTATTGAGCGAGAAGCCAGCCAGAAGCCGGCCGGATTCCGGACCAACATTCTGGTCTGCATCGGTTCGGCCATGATGATGAGCCTGGCGGTGGGTCTGGTTCAGGGTTCCAGCGCCACGCCCGATACCCTGATCCGGATGGCGGCCGGAGTGGTCACCGGCATCGGTTTTCTTGGCGCGGGCACCATCATCCAGGCCCGGGGCATGGTCATCGGCCTGACCACCGCTACTACCATCTGGGTGGTGGCCGGGCTGGGTCTGGTCATCGGAGCCGGATATTACATCCCCGCCCTCATCCTGACCGCTCTCATCATCGCCACCCTGGTGGTCTTCAGAAAAATCGAGGATGTTTACCTGAAGAAAAACATCTACCATTATCACCTTAAATACAAAGACTCGCCAGACCTGCTGAGCAGGTTGCGCAAACTGAGCTTTCATCATGGCGTCAGACTGGAAAGACTAAGCCTCAAGAAGGAGGGAGTTTTCCTGATCCTGAACTTCTCCACCATAGGCAGCGAGGAGAAAGAACAGGAATTTAACGATGGCCTGATGAACCTTGGTCAGCTGGAGGAATTCCGGGTTGACTGAGCAGCGTCTGCTTCTGGCCACCACCAACCGCGGCAAGGTCCGGGAATTGAAAAAATTGTTGCGGGGGCTGCCGCTCAGAATAGAAAGCCTGGACAGATATCCAGAATTCAAAAAATTCCGGGAAAAAGGCACGACTTTTGAGGAAAATAGCCAGGGGAAATGCCTGTTTTACAGCCAGAAATACCCTGGCCTTGTTCTGGCAGAAGATTCCGGCCTGGAGGTCGAAGCTCTGGGCGGACAACCGGGTGTTTACTCGGCCCGATTTTCAGGACCCGGAGCCAGCGACAGAAAAAATATTCAAAAATTGCTGAGGCTGATGGCCTCGGTGCCGAACGCCCGGAGGCGGGCCAGCTTTGTCTGCGTGGACAGCCTGAGC
>CAZDZU010000270.1:0-3107 GCA_964509995.1 uncultured Eubacteriales bacterium
GATTATCTCTGTCTCAGGGAAGAGACCGGGGCGGCCGCCTCTGCCGGTCATGACAGGCTGCGGAGACCGGAAAAAATTGCCGTGGTTGGCTCCGGCCCCGGTGGTCTGACGGCCGCGGCCGACCTGGCCCGGCTGGGCTTTCGGGTTACTGTTTTTGAAGCGCTCCATCTTCCGGGAGGAGTCCTGGCCTACGGCATACCGGAATTCCGTCTGCCCCGGGAAATTTTGCATTCAGAAATCAACTTCATAAAAAGCCTGGGGGTTGAGGTCAGAACCAATTTTATAGTTGGCAGAACGGCCAGTCTGGAGGACCTGCGCCAGGCGGGTTACCGGGCTTTTTTCCTGGGAACCGGAGCCGGTCTTCCATCCTTCATGAACGTCCCGGGCGAGAACCTGCTCGGCGTCTATTCGGCCAATGAGTATCTCACCCGGGTCAACCTGATGAAGGGTTTCCGCTTCCCGGAATTTGACACGCCCGTTCCCCGGGCCCGGAAAGCGGCCGTCATCGGCGGGGGGAACGTGGCCATGGATGCGGTCAGAACTGCCCTCCGGCTGGGGGCCAGCCAGGCGACCATCTATTACCGGCGGTCGAGAGCTGAAATGCCGGCCAGAGCGGAAGAAGTCAAGCACGCCGAAGAAGAGGGCATTGTTTTTAATTTCCTGACTGTGCCGGTTCGGTTTCTTGGAAACGAGAGGGGCGAGCTGCAGGGAATGGTCCTGCAGAGGCTGGCTTTGGGAGAACCTGATTCCTCGGGACGGCCGCGGCCAGTCCCCATTCCCGGCTCGGAATTTGAAGTTGAGGTCGACCTGGCGGTGGTGGCCATCGGCCAGAGTCCGAACCCGCTTCTCATCCGGCAACTTTCTGGTCTGAAGCTCGGACGCTGGGGGAATGTCGAGGTCGATTTCCGGACTATGGCCACCAGCCTGCCTGGAATCTTTGCCGGCGGAGATGCTGTCCGGGGAGGAGCCACAGTCATCCTGGCCATGGGCGATGGACGACGGGCTGCCCGGGCCATTGATGAATTTCTGAGAAAAGGATGATTTTTCCGGGGAGATCGGGATTGGTTCCTCTCGCCCGACGGAAGTGGCCCGGGTCATCGTTCGTTTAAAAAAATTTTCTAAAAATCATACTGTCGGGCAGCTGGTTGAAGTAAAATAAAGCCAACAGGCTTTGGAACGACCGAAGCCTTGAAATCGGAAGAAAGCTGTAAGATGAAACAGGAAGAGCTATTTCTGCCGGAAGCCGGGCATATAGGCACCGACGAATCGGGCAAGGGCGATTTTTTTGGTCCGCTGGTTGTGGCTGGTTTTTTTCTCCCGGAAGGACAGGAAGGCGTTCTGCGGGAGCTTGGAGTCAGAGACTCCAAGAAACTGTCCGACGGGCGGGTGCTGGAAATTGCCCGCAGCCTCAGACAGGGGTACACAGCCTCGGTGGTGGCCATAGGGCCAGAGCGTTACAACGCTCTTTATAAGAATCTGCGCAACCTCAACCGGATTCTGGCCTGGGGGCATGCCCGGGTTATAGAAAACATCCTGGCCGAGGTCAACTGCGCCCTGGCCATTACCGACCAGTTCGGCGATGAACGCTTTGTCCGCGATGCCCTTATGAAAAAGGGGAAAAATATCAAGCTGATTCAGAAGACAGGGGCTGAAGAAGACCTGGCGGTAGCCGCCGCCTCCATTCTGGCCAGAGCCCATTTTCTTTATAAATTAAAAGACCTCTCAGAAGAATTTGGAATAGAGCTGCCCAAGGGAGCCTCACCCCTGGTGGAAGAAGCCGGCTTCAAGCTGGTTAAAAATTTCGGGCCTGAAGTTCTGGATAGAGTGGCCAAGACCCATTTCAAGACCACGGAAAAAATCCTCAAGCTTGTCGGAGCCTGATTCAGGTCAAGACTGACCCCGACAAGGTTTTCTCCACAGGGGGCAAGAGTTCTGACCGGCTGAAAGTATATTCAAATTATATTTTCCCCTGGAGCATAAATTTTTCTTTCAGCCTTGGTTTGATAGATGACATCTTTTTTGAGAGCAGAAGGTTTTGATTTCTGTCTGCGGCGAGCATCTTAAATCCTTCCAGGGCTGGCCGGGGCAAATTACGCTGACGGCAGGGCTGTGATATACTTGGAAAAAACGGAGTGGAAATATGACTCAAAACGAAAGTCCTCAGGCGACCGAGAGGCTCTATTTTGTTGATGCTTATCTTCAGGAGTTTTCCGCCCGGATTACCGGACGCGAATTAAAAGAAGGCAGCCCGGTGGTTATTCTCGACCGAACAGCCTTCTATCCAGAATCCGGAGGCCAGCCCCACGACCTGGGCTGGCTTAACGAAGTCCGGGTGATCCGGGTGGAAGAGGAAAATGAACTCATTCTGCATTTTCTGGAAAAGGAGCTGGCCGGGGATGAAATCAGAGGCCGGGTAGATTGGCCGCGGCGCTTTGACCACATGCAGCAGCATACCGGACAGCATATCCTGTCCCAGGCTTTTTACGAAGTGGTCAAGGGCGAGACGCTGTCCTTCCACCTGGGTCAGGAAGAGTCAACGGTTGAGATTGGGATCCCGGCAATCAAGGACGAGACCCTGCGGCGGGTGGAAGAGCTGGCCAACACAATCGTTTTCTCAGACCTGGAAGTCAGGACTTATTTTCTTCCCGAGGAGGAACTGAAAACCATTCCGCTTCGCAAGCCGCCGAAAAAGGCCGGCCTGGTCCGGGTGGTTGAGGTTTCCGGTTTTGATTATTCGGCCTGCGGGGGTACTCACTGCCGTCGGACCGGAGAAGTCGGCCTGATAAAAATCCTGAAGCAGGAGAAAATAAGGGGCAACCTGCGTTTTTCCTTCGTCTGCGGTTTCCGGGCGCTTCGTGAATTTGAAAGCCGGCGGCGTTCTCTCCAGGCTGCGGCCTCGCTGTTTTCGGCCGAGGAATCCGAAGTGGCCGCCTGTGCCGAAAAAAATCTGGCCGAACTGAAAAACCTCAAGAAAAGGATTAAAAAACTGGAAGAGAAGCTTTCCTTTTTTGAAGCGCGGGAGATGCTGGCGCAGAGTTCGGCTGGAATAATCTCAGGACTCTTTCTCGATAAGTCTCCTGAAGAGATTAAATTTCTGGCCCTGAATC
>CAZDZU010000271.1:0-3100 GCA_964509995.1 uncultured Eubacteriales bacterium
GCCAGAACCCGCTCTGCCCGGTGATGATTCTGACCCCGAATCCGGGCGGAAAAGAAATAGCACCCAGCTGTTGGCCGCTCCTGGTGGAAATCAGGCGGCAGGACAGCCCTCGGGCTGATTCAACAGTCAGCAGGGCTGTGTCTTCGACGACGGCCAGGCCAGCAACCTTTCCCCGGATCCAGTCAACTCTGGCTCTGGTCAGGGAAAAAGTTGCTTCCTGTCCTCCGGCTGCCTTCTCCCCCTGCTGACCCGCCCGACTCTTGTCTTCAGAGTTGCTCCTGCCGGACCAGACAGGTCTTTGATTTCTATCGCCATCTTCCCTTCCTGGCAAAGATTCTTCAGCCCCGTCGGTCTCATCTGAAAGCAGCCGGTCAATCCTGACCGGAGCATAACCCCGCTCGAGAAGTTCATCCAGCAGCTGGCCGAGGCGAAAGTAAAAGAGGTCGGTTCTTGCTGGAGCTACCCCCGGATGAATCAGAATTATATAACCGTTCAATCCTCCCGCGGTCGTGGTTTCATAATTCAGAAGCTGACTTAATATCTCCTCCGAGCTGCGGTAATTGTCCATATCGGGAGTCGTGTAATCGGCAGTGGTGATGAGACCGGGCGTGAAATTGACAATCGTGACACCGGCTTCTGATGCCCAATCGGCAATCTGCCGGTTATACCATTCATAGGGAGGAAGAAAATACCTGGCTTTTTCTCTGGTTATACCGAATTTCTCGAGTTCGGCATAATTATCGTTTAGGTCAGTCAGGAATTCTTCCTTCGAGACCAGGGTTTTTTCTCTGTCCTGCCAGTCGCAGTAGAGAAGATGCCGGCCGGAATGCGGGCCGACATAATGGCCGGCCAGCAGCATTTTTCCCACCAGCGGCCCAAAATCGGGCTGACGGAGAAAATTTCCCGTCAGAAAAAATGAAGCTTTAATCTGTCGTCCACCAAGCTCATCCAGTATGTATTCCAGCCCCTCCCCGTAGGCATCAGCAGAAAACACCAGGGCCACAAACTTCCTGTCAGCCGGGCCGCGGACAATTCCACCCCGGTCATAGCTTAATCTCGAACGCTCGTCGCTTCCGGCCAGAGTGGCCGCAGCCAGCAGGAAGAGGAAAACCAGAAAGAAGGCACTGAAAATTAATCTCGCCGGCCGACAGACCATAACTTTAGCCATTTAATCAGAGTTAAATTCTAATTTATCCCGGCCGGATGTGCAAACCGCCGGCTTTACTAATAGAGAGCAGGCTGCTATTATCTCTCTGATGGTAAATTACATCCTGCTTTATAAAATCAGGAAGCTGGTCAAACAGATCCTGAAAGAGAAGATTGAAGACGGCGAGATAGCCACCACTCCTCGTTCCTGCCTGGGCTGTCTGGCTGACGAAATAAGCTGGGAAATCTATTACCTTTTCAAGGAGCGGGAAGAAAAGAAGCAGGGCGAGCCCGAGCCGGAGCCCGGAGACAAATCCTGACCGGAGAAGGGCCAGAAGCACCGTTTTTTCTTATCCGGGCCAGCAGGGAATTCAGTTTTCACCGCCCCCTTTATGAAAACAATTCAACTTCGTCATCAGCCGCAGACCGGGCTGAATATTTATGAAAGTCTTGATCGGCCGGCAGTCCTGATAGAATTATTGAGAGTCCGGGTCTAATCAAAAAAAATCCTGCTGTCAAAAACATATTAACCGCCGCTCTTCAAATTAAGGCCTTGGGCCAGGAAGAGGCTATTTTTTTTAATTTGTGTTCTCCTTAAATTCGGGGGCCGTTTTCTTAAATCTATTTTTTCGGGCTGTCTTCCTTTTTCTGGTTCTCCTGTCGGATTTTTTCCTTAAGAGCTTCCCACCATTCAATTCTTTTCCTGACTTCTTTTTCGAAACCGAGATTTCCGGGTTGATAGTATCTTCTTCCCTTCAAGCGCTCAGGAAATGTCTCCATGTCGGTAGTCGAGAGCGGATGGTCATGGGCATACTGATAATCCTGACCGTATCCTATTTCCTTCATCAGCGGCGTAACCGGGTTACGGATATGAAGCGGCACCGGTTCAAAGGGACTTTCTTCCACATCCTTCATCGCCCGACCGAAGGCCACATAGATGCGGTTACTCTTGGGAGCCGAAGCCAGGTAAACCACGGCTTCAGCCAGAGCCAGTTCTCCCTCGGGAGAGCCGAGAAAATCATAGGCCTCTCTGGCCCTCAGAGCCACGGCCAGTGCCTGGGGGTCAGCCAGGCCGACGTCTTCCGAGGCAAAGCGGACTAATCTGCGGGCGATATAGAGCGGGTCTTCACCGGCATAGAGCATTCTGGCCAGCCAGTAGAGGGAAGCATCCACATCAGAGTTGCGGAGGCTCTTGTGCAGTGCGGAAATCAGGTTGAAATGTTCTTCTCCAGCTTTATCATAAAGCAGGATCCTTTTCTGCAGAGCTTCCTCCACTTCCCGCGTGGTGATTTCTCGCCCCCGGGTCAGGCTGGCAGCGATTTCCAGCGCGTTGAGCACCCGGCGGGCATCGCCGTTCGACTGGTCGAGAAGAAGCTTCAGGGCGTCATCGCTGATTCTGAGCTGGAGTTGACCAAGGCCGTTAACTTCGTCGCTCAGGGCATCGGTGATAATTTTTTTAAGGGCCTCTTCATCCAGGGGCTTGAGCACCAGCACCTTGGTCCTCGAAAGAAGCGGGGCAATCACCTCAAAGGAAGGATTCTCAGTGGTGGAACCGAATAGAATAACATCTCCCCTCTCCACGTAGGGCAGAAAAGCTGACTGCTGGGCTTTGTTGAAACGATGGATCTCGTCGATGAACAGGATGATCGGTTGGCCGTAAAGTTTTTTCTGCTGCTCGGCCTGGGCCATAACTTCTTTGATTTCCTTGATGCCCGAGAGAACGGCACTGAAGAACAGGCAGTTCAGGTCAAAATACTCAGCCAGCATCATTCCCAGGGTTGTTTTCCCCGAGCCCGGCGGCCCCCAGAAAATTATGGAAACCAGATGGCCGGAATCTATGAGCTCGGTCAGGATCTTGCCCGGCCCCAGAAGATGTTCCTGCCCGTAAAATCGGTCAAAACTCCGGGGACGCATCCTCTCGGCCAGGGGGATGTGCTGGCCGTCTGCTTTGACC
>CAZDZU010000272.1:0-3094 GCA_964509995.1 uncultured Eubacteriales bacterium
GGGAAAGTGCGGCTGGGGGCCGCATCAGATATTCTAAGCTGGAACTCATGAAGATAACAAAATACCACACTACCCATGGGGGGAGTCAAGAAGTAAAATTCTCAGACCCTGGCCGGACTACCAGTTTCGGATTTCATTTACCAGGCGGTACCCCTTCTCCGTCCCTGCCCGCGGCTCCAGGTCGGGAAGCCCCGCCGGTCTCTGAGGGTAATGGTCTGATTGCCAAGCCTCAATTCCCTGGCGATAATCAGCTTCCGGCCGTCTTTCATTTCTTCGGCCAGAGAGCCTATCAACCGTATTTTTTCTCCCTTATGGATGTCAGTCCGGAAAAACCAGGCCGGTGCTGTTTCCACCTCCAGCAGCTCCTGACCGCTCTTTTCTTTAACCAGAAGAACCAGAAAGCTCCCCTTACCCTCATATCTGTTTTCGAACTTCAGGTCTTCAATCTGACCTTCGATGGTTACCTCCCGGTCGACATCATAGAAACGAGGGCGAGCCTCAGTTTGCGGGCCGACCGGGCTTTCCGCGGGCGGATGCTGCCTGGCTGCCACCGGATGGAAGAAGATTAATAAAGCTATCAGACAGACAAAGATGCTCGCGGCCCGATTGGCAAAATCTATCCCGGAGCTCAGATTAGCTCTTTTCCTGATTCTTCTTATTTTTTTATTCCAGTTTTTCATTTGAGCACCTCGCTCATTTCGATGAAGAGACCTGAAGATTCCAGATTAATCCCCCGCTGACAACATTACCATTCCAGGTGAACCAGGGGTCGCTGGAGGTATTCTTTATGTAAGTATAGTTGACAAAAAAGGAAACACGGCTCAGGTCCAGCTGAATCCGGGCACTGAATTGATGCCTCTTATCCTGTCTGATAAGGCCCAGGCTATTTCCTTCCAGGTCGAGACTGTCGATTCCGGGGAATTTTCTGGAAAAAAAGTCATACTGAAAGGCACCGTTCAGGTTTTCGGACAGCAGGGCGGTCAATCTGGCGGTCAGAGAATAACCCTCCCAGCTGAACTGATCATAAGTTGGATTTTCCACCATGAATAATTCGTCGCTGGAAGTGAAGGGATTTTCGCCCGCGAGATTCCACTGCTTGAGGGCGCTCAGGCTCAGGCCGAGGCGGTCCCCGAGTCCCTGGGCCAGAAGACCGCTGAGGGAAACAATCTGTATGTTCTGACTGCCTGTATAATATATGGTCTGATAGGGGAGGCCTCTGATGCTGTAACTTCCGCCCATCTCATAATTTTGCCCGTGTCCGCCGTGTCCGCCCGGTCCACCCTGAAGGGCGGCCAGAGGAAGCAGGACGGGTCCATTATAAGATAGAGCTCCGAGACCGGCGACGGTGGAAGCCTGCGAAAAAATCAGCGGATTTTCTTCGCTGGTAGATAAAATCATCCCCGGGTGAAAATAGAGTTTATACCCGTATCCGGCTTCGATTTTTATGGTGGTTTTCGACTGGAAGTAATGGTCAAGTGACAGGGTCACATTTTCTGAAAAATAATCAAAAATTGAATATTTATAATCCCTTAACTGGCTGAGAGTGTCGAGCCGGAGAATGGTGGAGGAGTCAAGATAACTCTTAAAATTGGCCACAAAGCGGATGGTCCCATGATTGAAGTAGTCATACAGGCTTCTGAAAAAGACTCCCTCTCCTTCCAGGGCGAAATAAAAGGCGCTCCGGGAACCGGCCGGGACCAGATAGTCAGCCCCGAGCTTTCCGGAGAAAGAACTCAGGCCCGAGTATTTATAAAGAAAACTCAGGTTGAAATCTCCGTACAGGGAGATTGATTCCGAATCGCTTCCGAAGTAAAAGGAGGCGGTGGTTAGCTGGTCGGAAAGCGGCTGGTAGGATTGAAAGACATTGCTGGTGGCATTGTGGGCCAGCGAGAACTGGACGGTTGAGCCGGCTGACCGGCCGGCCATAAAAATCAACAGCAACCAGATTCCCAGCCAGAATCTAAAGCTCTTTTTCATGAACATGCTACTGATTGTATAAATTATTATATGATTTTTTGAACTGATACTAAAACCTGCCATTTTCCCCTCCTTTATTAATCCGGGTATAAATCATTCTGATCCTATCTGAAACCTGAACGCCGGGCCATTTAAAAACAGGAAAGAACCGGGCCTTTATTCCCGGTTCTCTCCTGTCTTCTGGCATCTTTTAACGGTTTCCTTTTCTGGCTACCGCGCCTTTCGGGCCGGTACCGTCGCAGATTCTGGCCGCCAGGCTGGTCTGGGTTCTGAAAGACTGCCTGGACATGGTCATATTTCTGTTCATGGAATTGTTCATCACCTGACCGGAACCGCTGCCTTCCGGAGAGCCTTTATATCCTGTTCCGTCCTTGGGAGCGGTCCAGTCCGGATCCTGGCAGTTAGGAATTCCGTCGCCGTCATGGTCCCGATAGAAGTCGTTGATCCCGTCTCCGTCTTCATCCACGAAGGGGCCACCCTTTTTCACTCTGTTCCTGGGCTGCTCTTTGACCTGATTCTGGACTCTGTTTCTTTCTTCATTACGAACCTGGTTTTTGGTCTGGTTCTGCTCTTTGGCCTTGACCTGAAGATTGCGCTCTATCTCAGGCTTGCCGGCGCCTTCCTTATTGATGGAAATTTGATTGTCCACAGCCTGGTTCTGAACCTGGTGCTCGATTCTAAGCTGATGCTGATTCTCAACCTGGCCCTGTTCATTTTCCTGTCTTTCCACCCGATTCTGGATTTCATTCCTGACCTGAGTCTGGGAGCTGGAATTGGCGTTGGCCTGGTTCTCTATAGTTTTCTGAACTTCGGCCCGGACCTGCTCCTGCTCTCTGTTCTGTTCTCTCTGCTGGGTCTGAGGCTGTTCTTCACCTTTGTTCTGGATCTTGTTTTTGACCTGGGCCTTCTCCTGGCTCTTCACCTGTTCCTTCTGCTCAGTCTTAACTTTTTCTTTATTTTGCTCGGTATTTTCCTGCGCGAAGGAATAGGAAACGACCAGGGCGACCGCCAGTAACCCGATGGCCACTGCCATCATCAATTTTTTGATACTCATTTTTAACCTCCTTTTCATGAGTTTCGCTCTCTTATTATGCAATCGGCGTGCCAGGATATAAAT
>CAZDZU010000273.1:0-3075 GCA_964509995.1 uncultured Eubacteriales bacterium
ATATAAACAAGGTAAAGGGGGACACCTTACAGTGTCCCCGATTTTAAACCAACGGAGAAGCTTAAGGGGAAAAGCGAGTCATTAGAACAATGGAAGAAAGATAACGGTCAACAATACCAGGGTAATTTTTGATGTCTCCGCCAAGGCCTTTGTGCCTGCTGTTCAGACAGCGAGATTCAATTCCTGCTGGATACGGCTGGCCAGCAAATTTTGCTTTCTCAGGTAAATTCTGGCCGGCAAGCCCGTCTGAGAAACCAACCTGGCCAGGAATTTCACCAGCTCTCGCTTGAACGTCAGTGCTTCCTCTCTTCCCCCGGAGAGAGTCCCGATCACGGCGTCAGCCAGAGCATTGCCCGTTTCCATCTTCAAGCCATCCTTGTCCATGATCCACTCCCGGCCGTCCATAAGCATTTCCAGGCGGTTGCGGATCTCATTCTTGAGGCGGTGGTAGGTCAGGTCTTCGGTTACCAGGTAAGCACTCCCATTCTTTATTGACTCGTAAAATTCCATGAAATTATTACCGCGGGCGACGGTAAAAATCCTTCCTATATCACCGGTGTGGGAATCAGTTCCGGCTACCACTCCCCTGTTTCTGGCGGCCGCCACCTCCAGCACCATCCGGTTTAACTTTCGTATTCGTCCCAAGTTGTATTCGAGCACAGGAAACATCCCGGCCAGTTCCACCACCGCCGCCGCATTCAACTTTTCTCCAGGCTCGTGCCAGAAAGGATGATTTAAGCTGAAGGGCAGATTCTCTGCCTTCAGGTACTCAACCAGCATTTCTATATCCTGAGCCCGTCGGGCTATCCTTTCAATTTCCAGGAATTGAGCCCGGTTCAGTGTATAAACATTTATATGGACAGTATGACCTACCCTTTTTGGGTCAAGGATTTTGACCTCGACTCCGGTTATGACTCTCTCCCTGGTCCAGCCGACCTTATCATAGGCATCCATGGTGTCGTGGTCGGTAAAGCAAATGAAACTCATTCCCCTCCTATTAGCCTTTTCGTAAAGAACTATCGGGTCAACTTCCTCGGTCGGCACCACATCATAAGAATAGAAGGTATGAACATGAAGGTCAGCTGCCTGCCAGCCCTCATCCAATAGATTTTTCGCCGTTTCCCGACTTATTATCCGGTTTACCTGGGAATCATTATTTTGCAACAACTCCTTTTCTGCCCGAACTTCCGACATTCCGGCTGCCGACCGTCCCCCGGCGCCAGCTCTGGTTCTTGAAACAGGCCGGCCCGCTGACCGGGCATAATTTCCGTCCTCCCCTCCTGCGAACAATTCCGCGCAGCTCTCTCTCTCCAGTTCCATTTCAATTCTACCTTTCAATCTTTCCTTTTTCATCCACCGACAGATTAGCAGGGCGAAATTAAAAAAGCGGGTAGGAAAGGTTAAGATTTGGTTAATAATAGAAGCCATTAACGGCCATAGCCGCTTTTCCTCCGGCTTAAAAGATCTATCTGACCAAAAAATTAAGCCACTTAACTTTTCCCTGAAATTTGGAGATAATATATGACTTAAATTTAAATGAGTGGGGCAATAATGTTTCAGAAGAAAAAAGACGTGATTATCTTTCTGATTATAATTGCGGCCATCATCAGCTTCCCCGCTCTGACCCTGGCCCAGGAAAAACAGGAAATGCACCAGGCTGCCGCCCGGGAATCCGGGACCGGTCTGAGACAACAACCGACCGAATCACCCGATCACGAAGTCAGGACAGAAGCAGCCGCAGGCCAGAGGCAGGGGCAGGGATTGGGGCAGGGCCCCGGTCAACAGAGAGCGGCCAGTCAGCAGCCCCTCCCCACCCAGAATTTTTCGCGTTTTCTCCTCAGCCCTAAATTGATAACCATGCTGGTGGTTGGCCTTCTGGCCCTTATCCTGCTGCTCACCGGAAAGATGAACGACCGAACCAGAATTCCTTTTCTGGTAGTGGCCACCTTCCTCTATGGCGTCTCGGCCAATCTCGGGCTGAAGATTTTTTCAGGCTTTTCAATGCACCCTTCCCCGATCTGTGCCTTCGCCAAACCCATCCTGTACAGTCTCAGAGCCCCGATGCTGGCCATGATGGCAGTGATACTTTTACTGGCCATAATAGGACCAAAACTTTTCTGCAGCTATGTCTGCCCGGTCGGAGCGACTCAGGAATTGATAGCCATGCTGGCGGACAAACTGAAAATAAGAAGACGCAAACCCTCATTCCGTCTGAGCCAGACCGTTCGGGTGCTGGTTTTCCTGGCCTTTATTGCCTTTAGCTGGACGGCGATAATCAACACCGTGGCGAATAACAGGGTGGTCGCCATTTCGCTCTATGATTACATCAACGCTTTCGAGGGTTTTAAGTGGAATCTGCAACCGACTCTCCTCGATAATCTATTCCATTTCCTGCCGCTTCTTCTGACCCTGGCCTTTGCTTTCTTTACCTACCGCCCCTTCTGCTATTTCGTCTGCCCGGTAGGGCTGTTCACCAATATCATCGAGCAGATAGCCGTCTTCCGGGTGGTAAAGAAGAAAGACCGCTGCAACGACTGCCAGGCCTGCGTCGGAAAAGCCCCCTGCCCGGCAGTGGCTGAAATACTTAAAGACGCAGTTCTGGTGCCAGATTGTTTTGCCTGTACTATCTGCACCAGCGGGTGCCCCCGCAGCCAGCTTAAATTCGGCCGCTAAAACGGGGGACACAATACTCATTCCCCATTTTTCAGGCATCAGAAAAGGGCCCAGCATTAGCGTTACGATTTTTTGAACCTGGAAAACTCAGAATAATCAGAGGGGCGGATTCCTCACAGTATTCGCCGCTTATGTGTAAATCGCCTTCTCTCTCTGTCCATCAGGGACCCCTGCGCTATGATTCTCTTCATAATTTATCCTGCTCGACTCTGGCAGTCTTTGAAAGAAAGGGTTCCCGACTGCTTAAGGCCGGCAGGCAGTTCCTAAATTCCGAATTCCGAATTTCCATGTTTTAGAGGCATTGCCCGGCTCGGTGACACCTTAAGACGTCCCCTATTTTTCTTTAATTTTTTCCTGTTTTTTCCCCTTGAGATAGGTAGCCAGAAAGGGACACCTTAAGAT
>CAZDZU010000274.1:0-3075 GCA_964509995.1 uncultured Eubacteriales bacterium
GTTTTATAAGGCGCGTGTAGCTTGAAGTCCACGTCCCAGTCCTGCGGCCAGGCCGGGAGCAGAAATATCCTTTTCCCGTCAGTCTGCATTAGCATTGCCTGAACTGTTTTCAGCAGAACTCCGCCGTGACACTGGTCGGGAATCCAGTCATAATTGGGCCCCCAGAAAGCCGGAAAGCGCGACTCCCGATGCCAGTTTTTTGCCCGGGCGACGAGATAAGCGCGGGCTTCTTCGGTCAATCCAAGATAAGCCATAAAAATATCATCCTGTCTCCAGCCGGAATTTCCCCGGTCTTCGCGTCTTTTCAGGGCTTCTACAGCCAGTTCGATTCCGGGTTTGCCAATGGCTATCCGCCGGTAGGGGAAAACAGCATACAGCTCAGGATTTTCAATGTTGTGCTTGTCGGCAAATCTTTCAGCCGGAGCCAGAAGCCTGACCCCATCCACCACCCGCGTGGGAAGTTCGGGCATTTTCTCCTGCATCCTTTTCCAGAGAGTTTTCTCTTCCGGGCTGACTTTATCACCGGCCAGATCCAGAAGACGTTCGGTAACCGCCAGGAGCCCGGCTATTTCGGGCATCGGATTGCGGCAGTCCCACCAGGTTTCAAGAGCCTGGGCCGGCTCGATGACGATCTTACCGCTCTCGTCGATGCTGTAGTGCTGGTCGTAAAAAGTAAGAACTTCATGAGCCAGCGGCAGTACTCGTTCGATTAAAAAATTCTCATCCAGCGTGTGTTCGTAATGGTCGATCAACATATACAGAAGTTCTATGCCGCCCTGCCATTCCCAGCGGTGCCAGCGGCTTTCGTTTTCGACCACCGTACGTTTTTCCCGTGGCGTCCAGCCGTAGGCTTCGTTAAAGGCGGCTCCCCAGAAGTAAACGCATTCGTTGAAATAGGCACCGTCGTGGCCAAAATAATGCCTCGTCCGGTACCTGGCCATCTCCAGAACATCCCCGCAGTACATCCGGTAGAGTGGTTCCAGCAGGTCGAAATCGCCCGAGGTGCACAGGCTGATGTAGGGGAGGCGGGTATTCTGCCACCAGTAACCGGGTCCCCAGCGGCGGTAGTCGGCATCCCCGGGACTCCCGGGGTTGGGCACGGTGAAGATTGAGCCGTTGAACTTGATGGGATACTGCCCGCGACCCCCACAGGCGTTGATGAAGCGCTGGAGCACATAAGACCGGCTGACGATAAAGGCCTCATCCTCCTTCGTCCTGGAGTGGATATCAATCCAGCTCCGGAGCCAGAAATTTTTCCACCAGGCAAGATGAGCCTTAAGCCTCTGCCTGAAAGGTATCTTCTCTGTTTTTGAGATCAATTCTTCAACCGCTTTCAGCCATTCGCCCGGGCTGGCTGGATGTTTCGTCAGAACATAAATGCTGAACATGTGAGAGCCTGCGGCCGGCGAACGCAGGTTCAGGTCATCGATTCTCTCACCGCGGGCGGCAGTGATGACCGCCCCGAAAGTTCGGTGGAGGATGGGGTCGGGCTGTCTGAAACCTTCCATATCCTGCAGCCTGGCGGCCAGCGCCGGGCCGACAGATTTTCTGTTATGGTGGTACCAGCCAGCAGCATCCCTCAGGCCGGTGATAACCGTGTCCGGTTCGACGATCGTCGGAAAATGTTTGTTTCCCGGAATGTCGTGGTCAAAATGAACATCGCTTACTTCGATCGATGGCAATTCGCAGGGTTCCGTCCGCCAGAGCTCGATGGTGGCTGTGGCTTCAACCGGTTTTCGGCTGTCAACGGCCACGTGGACGACAGGATGATTGGCGTCAACCCAGACCAGAATTTTTGTCCGCTTCTGCCCCTGCCCGCAGATTATTTCTATCCGGCCCTCGCTGAGCTTTAATGTCTGACGGAAAATGCCCGTCTCCAGCCAGGGATTCGGTCGGAAACGCAGTCTGACCCGACCCAGCTTGAGCAGCCGGCTGTTATCATCCCAGGAGTCTGTTTTTCCTAAGTAGAACAGAAGGTCCCCACTTTTGTCCACCCAGACATTAAGTCCGATGTCGCCGTTGCCGCAGGGCATCGTGCCCCAGGCGTCCTTACTCGGTGAGTCCCAGACCACATTGTATTTTTCAAGCCGGGTCATGGGCTCGTAACTGCTTCCGGTGCAGGAAAATGAAAACAGGATGACCAGGACCAGGAAAAGTCCGAATAAAAATAAACCCGTACTTAGCAAGTTTAAATTGTGTGCGTGAAAAAATTTTTTGTTATTTAGCATAAGTTTATCCCCATCTCTGTTCTTATAACAATTGTTTGCGTTTATCAACTATGATCAGAGCCCGCTTTATATCATAATCTGAATTATCTGGCTCGAGGCTGGCTATTAAAATTGTAAGCAGACCAAGAACCGGATAGTTAACTTTTCCCCCTGGCTGCAGGGGAAGGAATTGTGGGAGGTGCATTGGAGAACCTGATTAAAGAATCTAATAAAATGATCTGAAACAGAGACCTGCGTTTTCTCAGTCCAGGCAAAGGATGGGAACGGAAATCCTCCGGCCAGATTATCCGGACTTAATGGCGAAATCAATCTCCAAGAGCTTCCCAGTAATAGGTCACACCCGGACGTGAAAACATCGTATGACTGGCAGTGAATGTGCCCATCACTATGGTCAGCCCGGTGAGCCATTTTGTCTGGCAGAGAAACATTCCGGGCCGGTCTGACTGTATCTGATCAGTCGTGAAGGCTATTTCGGCCGGCCTGGAGGGTTCATACACATAGATCCTGAGCACGCGGATTCGTATAAGCCCGGTGTCAATGGTGCGGGGAGTCCTGGTATCCATGAGCACGCCCTTAAATTTTCCGGTTATAACTCGAGAGGCAGAAGCATCCAGGACCAGTAGTGTCAGAAAACATATCGATGCCAGAATAGCGACCGCGGCAATTTTCTTAAAAGGCATCAATTCCTCCTTTATAAAAATAAAGTTACCAGTCAGATGTGCTGGATTTTAAAATACTGGTCTTCCTTTGACCGGTTATTGGAGTATTCACTGGGATAAGATATAAATCTTGGTTTTATAAAATGTCAACAGAAACAACCCCAACAACACCAAACATAGAAAGACAA
>CAZDZU010000275.1:0-3074 GCA_964509995.1 uncultured Eubacteriales bacterium
GTAAAGATGAAGAGGTTGGGTCACAGCGGACATTCCTATCATCTCTCTTTTATAAACTTACGGCATTCGGCGCGGCCGGCCAACCTCTGGAATGCGGGCGAAAAAAATGTCTCCGCCCCGGATTCACCGGCTGTTCCTGTCTGCAAATTCTTTATGCTTCTGGATATTTTGAGTTTCCGGAAAGGGGGATGACATGAACAAAACGGCGAAAATATTCTGCCTTATCCTTCTGGTCCTGATGGTCGGCGGGCTAGTCTCCTGTCGCAAGGAAAAGGCCAGGCCCGGTGTGTCGATGGAGCCCGAATGGTATCATTATATTTCAGCCCATACTTCGGGCACCGTGCCCCGCCGAGCGCGAATCCGGGTGGTTTTTGTGGAGGAGGTGGGGAAACCCGGCGAGGAACCTGTCGGTCTTCTGGAAATAAATCCCCCGGTTCCGGGAAAGCTGACCTGGGCCAGCAACCGGGTGCTGATGCTGGTTCCAAACACCGAACTCAAACCGGATACGGAATACACCGCCACCCTCCACCTCAACAAGATAATGAAGCTGCCGAAAGAATACAGCAAATTTGTGTTCAGCTTCAGAACCATCAAACCACAGATGGAAATTACAGTTGAGGGAGTCTATCCCGAAGACGAAGCTTGCCCGGAAATCCTGACTCTCAAGGGCCAGATTCTCACCTCTGACATGGAAGACCCCCGGCTGGTGGAAAAAATACTTCAGGCCGAGCAGGAGGGGAAAAGCCTGGAGATAAGCTGGAGTCATACGAGCGACGAGACCGGTCATTATTTTTCTGTTAAGAACATCAGCCGCGCTGAGGAGGCATCCAGGGTAAAACTCAGATGGGACGGCAGCCCGCTCAACATCAGCGACCGCGGCCAGCAGGAAATCGAGATTCCCCCGCTGTCCCAGTTTGACCTGTCGCTGGTGACGGCCATCAGAGAAGAGTCGCCGCACGTTCTGATACAATTTACCGACGCTCTGGATCGAAATCAGAATCTAAAAGGCTTAATTGAGATCGAAGGTTATCGGCTGACCTTTGAGATCGATCAAAATAAAATCAGGGCCTACAGCTCGCAGCCTTTCCGGGGCGCGGTCGAGGTGAAGATCTTCCCCGGAATCCGGAGCGTCAACCAACGGACCTTTACCCGCGAAGAAACCAGGACAGTCGTTTTCGGGACTCCGCTGCCCAAGGTCAGATTTGTCGGCAAGGGCGTGATTCTCCCCAAAAAGGAACGGCTGACAGTGCCGATTGAAGCCATCAACCTGAAATCCATTCAGGTAACTGTCTTCAAGATTTACAGCCAGAATATTCCTCAATTTCTTCAGGTGAATGACCTGGCCGGCACGCGGGAACTGGTCAGGGTTGGAAAATATCTCTGGCGCAAAACCATCAGTCTGTCCGACGACCCCGAGGTAACTTCGCGCTGGACCCGCTATGACCTGGATGTGACCCCTCTTTTTCAGGAAGATCCAGGTGGCATTTACCGGATCATTCTTTCGTTCAACCGTGGTAATTCAACTTTCCCCTGCCCGGAAAGTGGCGAAACTTATAAAGCTGAACCGCCACTCGTGAGCGAACTGGATTATACCGGCCAGTATTACTACTGGGATGAAACTTATGGCTATCCATATTTGAGTGATGGCTGGCTTCATAGAAATGACCCCTGCCACGATGCCTATTACAATCCGCATTATAACCGGGATGCCCTTGTCGGACGCAATTTCCTGGTTTCCAACCTGGGGCTTCTGGCCAAGCTGGAAAACAACAACCAGCTTCACCTGGTGGTCACCGACCTGCGAACGGCTCAGCCCCTGTCGGGCGTCAGAGTCGAAGCCTACAACTTTCAGCAGCAGCTGCTGGCTTCAACTGACAGTGACGGAAATGGCTTTGCGGTTTTTAACCTTAAGGAAAGACCGTTTCTGGTGGTGGCCAGAGACGGCAAGGATACCGGCTATCTCCGGCTGACCAACGAGATGGCTCTATCTCTCAGCAGTTTTGATATCGGCGGCGAAACTGTCAACAAGGGCCTTAAGGGCTACATCTACGGCGAGCGAGGAGTCTGGAGGCCGGGCGACACTCTTTACCTGACTTTCGTCCTTTTTGACCGTAATAAGAGCCTGCCCGCAGACCATCCGGTGGTCATGGAATTATATACGCCTCAGGGACAGCTCTACCGGACGCTGAAACCGGAAAAATCGCTGGGCGGATTTTATGCTTTCAAAATTGAGACCGAGGAAAAAATTCAAACCGGGCCCTGGCAGGCTAAGATTCTGGTCGGCGGAGTAACCTTTAACAGAACGGTCCGCATTGAAACTGTTGTTCCGAACCGGCTGAAGATTGATTTTCAAACAGGCAGGGAAATAATCGCCAGAAAAGACCTGCCGCTTCAGGCGACACTATCGGCCCAGTGGCTCCATGGAGCCGTAGCGCCCAACCTGAAGTTTGACGTAGCGGTGAATCTGACTTCACGCAGAACGGTTTTTGCTGATTTTCCGGATTTTGTTTTTGACGACCCCTCGCGGGAACAGATTTCTGGAGAAGAGACGGCGGTAAAAGGCCAGCTTGACCAGCAGGGAAAGGCCCTGGTGAAACTCGACCTGAAAACGTCGGCCGACGCCCCCGGTTCTCTGACAGCCAGTTTTGTGACAAGGGTTTTCGAGGAATCGGGCGATTTCAGCATAGATACCTTCAGTCAGGTTTTCCATCCCTATGACCATTACGTCGGAATCAAGGTCAGCGGCGAGCAAAAGGGTTATGGCTATCTGGAAACCGGCAAGGACCAGGCAGTTGAGATCGTGGTGGTTGACACCCGGGGAAAACCGGTTTCAAACAGGAAAGTTAAAGTTATGCTCTACAAAATCGGCTGGCGGTGGTGGTGGGAAAGAGAAGGTCAATCACTGGCGGACTATATGTCCAAGCCATACACCCGACCCATCACCAGCGGTACGGTGATCACCGAAAACGGCCGGGGCGTCTGGAGGTTTAACATCAAGGCTGAGGACTGGGGCCGGTATTTCATCAGGGCTGAAGATATGGAGGGCGATCACACCACCGGATTGACGGTCTACG
>CAZDZU010000276.1:0-388 GCA_964509995.1 uncultured Eubacteriales bacterium
ATACCTGGCCGGCCTGCCCCGGGTGGGTGAAATCCGATATTTTGATACCGACGGAAACGGCTACTTTGACCGCAGGGAAATTTACCTGACCAGCAGCACCAGGCCGGTAATGACCCTGCCTTTGCCTGAAGACAGAAACAGAAAACTGCCTTTCGATTTGAACCTGATCTCGGAAATCTATCTCAAAGAAGCTGTAGCTGCCTCCAAAGTCAGAAATGAATTCTTGATAAATTCCATGAAGAAGATTTATCCTTATGACCCGTCGTCAGGCCTGAAAGCTGCCCTGGAGCGGGCGACGGCCGCTGAGACGAGCTATCTTCTGGAGCTTTTAAGCCTTCTTTACTTTATCAATTTAAGAGATCACTTTCTGACCATCGCCAACCAGACC
>CAZDZU010000276.1:398-3070 GCA_964509995.1 uncultured Eubacteriales bacterium
ACAGAATAGAGAAGGTCTGCCGGTGGGCGACCTCAATCCGCGTGCCTTTAAGGACCCGAGAAGGGTGTCGGAACCACTGCCTTCGGACCGGGCCTGGAAACTGGCCAGGCTTCTGACCGAGCTGGAACAGGCCTACGGCCTGGCTCAGGTGGAGCGCTTTGATAAGATTATCGACCGGATTAAGGAACTCGGCTTCTGAAACCGGGCTCAGACCTTTGCCTGCTTTTTCTTCAGGATTTCCTCAATTTCGCCGACCAGCTCGGGAGAACCCAGGTACAGTGCTGTCCTCTGGTGGAGATTATCGGGCCTGATTTCGAGGATGGGGCGGCCGTCTTCATCCACTGCCCGGCCCCCGGCCTCCCGGCACATAAAACTGACCACCGCCGCTTCGTACATCAGCCGGAGCTTGCCCCGGGGATAGTTTTTTTGGGGGTCGGGATGGTTGACTATAGCTGGATAGAGAAATAGCCCCCCATTGCTCAGGATGCGATGAAAATCACCGGCCAGAGCTCCGAGATAACGGAACTGGTATCTGGTTTCATTTCTGTAAAGCCAATCGCGGATCGCCGGGGCAAAATATTCCCGATGAGCCGAATTGAACGATAGTTCCCAGGTTCTCCTGTCGGCCGGCAATTCCAGCCGGGTCGGCTTGACAAAATTCATCGTTTCATCGATGTGGAAGCGCCAGCAGCCAGCTTCTTTCAGGGCTATGGTGAAAGTGCCGGTGGGAATCACAAACATTCCGGCAGCGATGAATTCCTGACCGGCCCTCAGGTGTCCGTCCTCCGGACCTTCCAGATTTCTCTTGGCAATGCCGAAAAGAAACCCGACCGGCAGATTATGTGGTATGTTCGAGGAGCCGTCCATCGGGTCATAATAAACAAAGTAGCGGCCGGCGGCATTCATCGGAATTATCTCTTCCTCTTCCTCGCTGACGGCGTAAATCACCCGGCCGGATCTGGCCAGATAATGCTTGACCACCTCGTTGGCGATCTGGTCGAGCTTCATGACTTTTTCACCCTGGATATTCACCAGGCCGCTCAGTCCCAGGTTTCCCTTCAGAGCCCCGGTCAGATAATAATGCTGAATCCGTTTGGCGGCGTTGAGGATGCTGTTCATCAGGATGAGAAAATGATAGGTGCGGCCGTGCCGCTCCTGGTGTTCCAGGAGAAAATCCATGAAGGTTATTTCAAAATTGAGCATTCTCCACCTCTTGGCTTTCCTTTGAGTTCTTAACTATCACAGGTTCGGAAAAAATTCAATCACTCCCGGGTGGCAGGCAGCAGGCGGGGAAAGGCCGGGTTCCTGGCCAGCTTCAACTTGAATATATAGGTTTGAAACCCTTGCCAAGGACCTCATAAGTATCATTGATGATGACAAAGGCCAGGGGGTCAGTTTTCTTGATAAAAGCTTTTAGTTCGGAAAGTTGCTTGCGGTGAATGACAGTGATGATGATTTCGCCCTCACGGTTGAGGTAGAGAGAGCGGGCTTTCAGGGCGCTGCCGCTGCGGTCAAGCTGATTGATTATAAAGTCGGCGATCTGATCAGCCCGGGTGGAGGTGATGAACACCAGTTTGGAAAAACTCCATCCTTCGAGGACCAGGTCAATTACCCTGGAAGAGATAAACAGGACGATATAACCGTAGAGCGGAGCTTCCAGGTTTCTGAAGACCAGACCGGAGGCCGAAATGATAATAAAATCGGTCAGCATGATGCTGATGCCTACTGTCAGGCCAGTATATTTGCTCAGGATCAGGCCGATGACGTCCGAACCGCCGGTGGAAGCCTGTCCCCGGAAGACCAGCCCCAACCCCAGACCCAGCATCAGCCCGCCATAGATGGAAGCCAGAATGGGATTTTCTGTGCCCCGGGGCAGGCTGATTAATTCGTTGAACAGGTCTATAAACAGCGAGGAGACGGTCATTCCCAGAACGGTGGTCAGGAGATACTTTTTTCCCAGGAATCTGTAACTGAGGAGAAAAACAGGAATATTAAGAGCAATGGTCAGCAAACCTACCGGCAGCTTGAACAGATAATTAAGGATGATTGAGATGCCGGAGACTCCTCCTGGAACAAGATGGTAGGGGATGAGAAATAGAGAATAGCCGAGGCCCATAACGATCGAACCGGCCAGCACCAGAAGAAGATTCTGGCTGATTTTTTTTAAAGACTCCATCTTGAGGTGACTGCTGGTAGCCATTTTTTGCCCTCGAAAAGAAAATTTTTGATTTTCTAACACAAGCCTGTTTCGCTGTCAACCCGGACCGGACTCTGAATTATGACCTTTTGAGGGGGTTGATTTTTAAGCAATATGTGTTATCATTAAGAAAGACTCTGTTGTGCTGGCTGGGCAGAGTCAAAGGATACCCTCCTTCAATCATCCCCTTATATGAGATTTTCCCCTAACCCCAACAGCCAGCACCCTGTTTACAAACACCAGGAATTCGGTTATTTTCTTACTTCTTATTTTTGAAATTGACCGGGAAAACAGATGACACCAAAACCCAGCCTGAACAACCCGGCGGGGCTCTGGAGCCGGGATTTCATTCTCGGTCTGTCGGCTTATTTTTTTCTTTTTCTCGCGGTCAGTCTTTTCTTCCTCTTGCCTTTATTCCTCAAACAACTTCAATCAAGCGGCAGCCAGGTCGGTTTGATTATGGGCATTCATAGCC
>CAZDZU010000277.1:0-3066 GCA_964509995.1 uncultured Eubacteriales bacterium
TCTCATATCCAACTTCAGAGAGGCTCCCTATTTCATCATCTTTTATTAAGGCCTCTTTCACCAGAACAGTGTGCTCTGATAAAGCTCATAGTGCCTGGGGTATAAATATCTTGGCATCCGAGGTGAGACTCCCTCTTTTCAGTAAAAAGTTCTAACAAGACTTTTACCGGACAAAGCCCCGCTTTTTCAAGTGCCAGCCTGATAAATCTCTTCGCTTCTTCAACTCCTACCCCAACAGCTGGCCGATCAGCACGCCTCGTCCATATACTACCCTTACCCTGGATACTATGTCTGTGCCCGAAATAATTCACGCCTTGACCTCAGGCGCTAATTTGTTAGAATTTGGTCTTCGGGGTTCAGGATGCAGGGAAGTCCGTGAGAAGCGGACACAGCCCCCGCTACTGTAACCGGCGACGAATCCCTGACAAGGCCACTGTCCTTCGGGGTGGGAAGGCCAGGGAGGAGAATGACCCGGGAGTCAGGATACCTGCCTTGAGCCCGGCAGCCTTTGTTTTCTTCGGGTGGAAGAAAACAGGGAGCCAGCCACAAACTCAATCAAGCGGGGGGAAAGGAGAATGAATGAGGAAAGACTCTCCTGCCCATCTGTCTGTCGGTTTGTTTTTTCCTATTTTTTTTCTTTTTGCTTTTTTCTCCTGTCTTAATGCGCCCCTCAGGGCCGATGACCAGACCCAGCCGCCAAAAATCCAGCACGAAATCGTCGTCACCGCCACCAGGCTGGAAACGCCGGCTAAAAAGACAGCTTCAGCCATAAGCCTGGTCAGAATAGAAAATCTACCTCCCGCGGCCGCCATCAGGCCGGAAATTCTTTTTTCAGGCGTCCCGGGCATATTTTTTCTCCAGCCGGGACTGGCCGGCGGGACAGGCTCATTGTTCATCAGAGGCGCCAATTCGGAACACGCCGTTTTCATGATTGACGGTCTTGAGCTCAATGACCCAATATCTCCTTCGCGTTCTTTTAACTTCAACCTTTTCGACCTGACTCTGGTTGACCGGGTGGAAATTCTTCGCGGACCGCAGAGCACCCTCTATGGTTCAGACGCTCTGGCCGGGGTGGTGAATTTTATAACTGCCGAGCCTGAGAAAAACGAAACAACCGTTTCCGGTCTTTTCGGTTCACACCGAACGGGCCAGGGCAATTTGCGCATTGTTAGGGTTAAAAACAACTTTTCGTTTCTCCTCGAAACTAATAACTTCACCACCGCCGGAATTTCGGCCGCCAGCAGGTCTTATCCTGGAAACACCGAAAACGATGGTTACAGCCAGCATAGCCTGGCCTTGAAATTATCCTGGCGCCTGTCGCCATCATTCCGTCTCAACTTCCAGACCCGGGGACTTATCAGCCGGGTCGAGCTGGACTCGTTCGGCGGACCGTACGGCGACGACCCGAATTCTCTTCAGAAATCCAGGTTTATCTTCAACCGGCTTGAAATCAATGGCTTCCTGTGGCAGCACCGCTGGGAACAGAAGCTGGTCTTCGGTTTTGAAGCCGGCCGGCGCCAGAATGACAACCAGGCCGATGAGGCTCATCCAGCTGAGTCTGAATCAGCCTTATACCGGAGCAAGATATTCAAGATTGACTGGCAGAATAACTTCTTCCTGTCATCAGGTCAGACGCTGGTTCTGGGTGCCGACTTTCGCCAGGAGCAGGGCAGTTCTTTTTATCTTTATTCGAGTCCCTGGGGCGATTACGAAAGCAGTTTCCCGAACAAATCGGCTTCACTTCTCGGTCTTTATCTCCAGGACCAGTGGAAACTGTGGAAGCGGCTGGCGCTTACGGCTGGACTGAGGTCAGACCATCATCAGCGGTTCGGGGCGGCCTTGACGTTTAGAACTGCCGTCTGCCTGGACCTGCCGGAGATCAAAACGCGACTGAAAACCACTCTGGGCACCGGGTTCAAGGCCCCATCGCTCTATCAGCTTTACGCCCCGGCTGATTATTTCGGCCCAATCGGCAATGAAAATTTAAGGCCCGAAAGAAACACCGGCTGGGACGCGGGAGTGGAGAAGGAAATCGGAGAACGGTTGTCGCTGGCCCTGACCTACTTTGAGACCCGTTACCGCAATCTGATTCAATTCAATTATGGCTCTGGTTATCTGAATGTCGGCCGGGCTTCAAGCCGCGGTCTGGAAGCTTCTCTCCAGGCAAATCTTCTGCAGCCACTTAGTTTCCGTGCCAGCTGGACCCACCTCCGTTCGCGCGACCTGGACAGCGGAAGCCCGCTTCTCCGCCGGCCCGAGAACTCCTTGCACCTGGACCTGACTTTCGTGCAGAGAGCTCTGAGCATTGCCGCTGAACTCAACTACCTCGGCTCCCGGTTTGATATCAACTATTCTGCTTATCCAGCCGAGACGGTGAAGCTTAAGCCGGCGGCCCTGGTTAATCTCCTTCTGAACTATGAGCTCAAGCCTCAGCTGACCGTCTTCCTCCACATTCAGAATCTGCTCAACACCCGCTACGAGCTGATTTACGGCTACGGCTCCCCCGGCGCCACATTTACGACCGGTTTTAAATTAAAATTGTGATTTTTTAAACCAGCTCGGCGATGCGGATCCTTCAGAAAGGCGGTTTGTGTACTGCCCTAGCATTGATTTTCAATCTTTAAGTCTGGGATCAGTAGATCTTTTGCCGGTCAGGGCCCGGGCTGGCTCCTGGCAGCGGTCAGGCTTCGCTTCAGCACGCCGAATGCCCCTAGGGAGATAAGTTCAACGATTACCACAAAAATAAAGATGCCGGTCAGAGTGCGTTCGTAGAGGAAGCCCATTACAGCACCGCTTACAAACCAGGCCGCCCCATACAGGGTGCTGAAAATGCCGTAAGCAGAAGCCCGCCGAGCTTTACCCACCATGTCGGCCACCGCCGCTCTCATAACAGTTTCATGAGCGGCCATGACCACACCCCACAGGACGACGCTTATCAACGCCAGGACGACACTTCTGGAAAAACCAAGGAACGGAACAGGCAGTGTTAACAGTGGGATTAAAAGCATCCCTTTAAGTCCGATTCTATCGTAAATGCGACCGACCGCCAGAGCTGCCACGGCGTCA
>CAZDZU010000278.1:0-3061 GCA_964509995.1 uncultured Eubacteriales bacterium
TCTTCTCCTTCGGCACCAATGACCTGACCCAGACCACCTACGGCATCTCCCGCGACGACAGCGCCAAGTTCCTGAATTATTACCTCACTCACGGCCTCTGGCCAGATGATCCTTTTGAAACTCTGGACCAGAAAGGGGTCGGGCTGCTGATGAAATGGGCGGTGGAAAAAGGAAGGTCCACCCGTCCCGAACTCAAGGTCGGCATCTGCGGCGTTCACGGCGGCGACCCCAGGTCAATAGTTTTCTGTCACCAGGTAGGACTAAACTATGTAAGCTGTTCGGCTTACCAGATACCGATCGCTCGCCTGGCAGCTGCCCAGATTGCCATTCAGGAAAAGATGGCCGGGGGCAAAACTGCAGCCCGAAAAGAGCCGGCGAGAAAAAGCCCGGCCCGAAAGGCTAAAAAGGTTTCAAAAAACGTTCGGAAAAGCCGCAAGACGCGTAAATAACAACCAGACTGCCTGGGAAGCCCCGGACTAAGGCAGCCCGGGGCTCTTTTTTTCTGGCCTGAGCCCACGAGGGTCAATTATTCCGGCCCCCGGACAGGACAAATTTATTCCTTTTAAGAAGGATTATTTTCTGATATCCTGAAAAAAATGGCCGATTTTGTTGATTCGATGCTCACCCTGCTGGGCTGGAAGCTGCCCTTCAAGTTCATTTACAGCAATGAATACTGGATGGCTGACCTTGGCCACCATATCTTTCCGGTAAAAAAGTACCGCTTTCTTTACGAACGGGTGATTGCACTCGGGGCCGGACCCGATGATTTCATTCAGGCGAGGCCGGCCAGCGAAGAAGACCTGCTTCTGGTTCATACCCCGAAATATCTCAAGAAAGTAATGAGCGGAAGTCTGTCCTCGGTCGAGCTCCAGGCCCTGGAATTGCCTTTTTCTATGGAAGTGGTCAGGTTTTTCCTGCTGATGACCGGCGGCACCATTCAGACGGTGGAAGAGGCCTTGAAGACCGGCCTGGCCATCCATCTGGGTGGTGGCTTCCACCATGCTTTCCCCGACCACGGAGAGGGATTTTGCCTGTTTAACGACGTAGCCGTGGCCATAGAAAAAATGAAGAGGACCGGAAAGATAAACCGGGCTCTGATTGTCGATTGTGACCTGCATCAGGGCAACGGCACGGCTTTCATTTTTGCCAGGAAGGATTATGTCTTCACTTTCTCCATCCACCAGATGGATATCTACCCCTCGGAAAAACCACCCAGCAGCCTGGATGTTGGTCTCTGGTCCGGCGATGACGACCTGGCCTATCTTCAGGCTCTTCGCCCTCATTTTCCCCGGATCTACCAGGAATTCAGGCCGGATCTGATAATCTATCAGGCCGGGGCTGACCCTTACCAGAAGGATATGCTTAGCGGCCTGGATGTTTCCGCCGAAGCTTTGAAAAAGAGAGACCGTCTGGTGATTGAAAGCGCGCGGAAATTGAAGATTCCCGTGGCCATCGTCCTGGGCGGGGGTTACACGGCCGAAATTGAAGAAACAGTCGGGGTTAATCTTAACACCATCAGGGTGGCCATCAGAGCGGCCAGGCGCAAACTTTACTCTCCGGTAACTTCTCTTACCCACTCTGAATAAGCCTGGTAGACGGCCACTGCTGGCAGAGATATGATTTCAGGCACCTGGTAGGGGTGAATCTCTTTAATTTTATTTTCGAGCTCCGCATACAGCGAGGCCCGGGTTTTTATCAGCATCACCGCTTCGGCTTCTTCGCAGGTTTTTCCCTGCCAGGTATAAATTGAGTTTCCGGGAATGATGGTGCAGCAGGCGGCCAGTTTGTGCGCCAGCAGTATCCGGGCGGCTTCACCGGCTTTTCCGGTGTCTGGAAAGGTAGTCATAACCAGGACAAGTTCGGTGCCCTCGGCCATCTTCCGGGTTCACTCCTGGACAAAGATGTGGGCAAAAACCTTAGCGTCACCCACCATATTGTCAATTATGCAGTACTCGTTGGGCATATGAGCGGTCTCGTCCAGTCTGGACCAGCAGGCAGCCTGGAATCCTGACCGACGGAATATGGCAGCAACCGTGCCTCCACCGATTCCCATGGCCCGGGCTTCCTTGTGGTAAACTTCCCGGACGGCTTTTTTCAGAGCCTGGACCACCGGAGCCCGGGGAGAGGTGGGAGGAGCGGCCGGAGCTTTCTGAACGACCTCAAATTCTATTTTGACCCTGAATTTTTTTTCAATGCTGGCAGCAATTTGCCTGACTTTTTTTATAACATCGTCAACCTCATACCGGGGCAGAATCCGGCAGTCCATATAAAACACATCTTCTCCCGGTATGGTGTTTATGTTGGGCACGTTGGCTTCTTTTTTAGTAGGTTCGAAGGTAGAAATGGGTGGGCTGAATAACCGCTCCCGTTTATAGAATATCCTGTAGAGTTTCTGGAGTTCGGTTATCAGAAAGCTGGCGGCCTTGAAGCTGTTGATTCCTTTTTCCGGGGTTGAACCGTGTGCCTGCCGGCCGAGGGTCCTGACCTTCAGCCAGAGGATCGATTTTTCAGCCACCTCAATCATTGTGCCGTGGCTGTTGCCGGCATCGGGGACGATTATCAGGTCGTCGGGTCTGAAGACTTCGGTATTATTCAGAACGTATTCAATACCTTTTTTGCTCCCGGTTTCCTCGTCGGCTACCAGCACCAGCCCGACGTCAGATGAAGGTTTCAGATTTTCGGCCAGCATGGCCTTAACCGCAAAAATGGAGGCCACCATGTCCTGCTGGTTATCCTCCACTCCCCGGCCATAAATACGGCCTTTTTCCACCCAGGCCTTGAAGGGGTCGCCCCGCCACTGGGAGAGTTCTCCGGGCGGGACCACGTCCAGGTGAGACATCACCCAGATGGTCCGGCTGGAATTGCGCCCCCGGCAAAAAGCCAGAAGGTTGGGGCGGTAGCCGGCCCGAGCTTCCGGGCCCGGCGCTTTTACAACCATGAGGTCGGTAAGGCCGTTTTGACGCAGGTAGGATTCAAGAAATTCAGCCTTCCTGGCTTCTCCCTCGCCGCCGCTGGCCGGGGCTATGGCCGGAATGGCACAGAGCTTCATCTGGAGATCGAC
>CAZDZU010000279.1:0-3057 GCA_964509995.1 uncultured Eubacteriales bacterium
GACAATCTTATCGCGCGGAGAATCGAAAACATAATGCAGAGCCAGCGTCATCTCCACCACCCCCAGGTTGGAAGCCAGGTGCCCGCCAGTCCTGGAAACGGTTTCGATGATTCTGGCTCTGATTTCGGTGGCCAGGTGGGTCAGTTCATCGACGGTCAGTTTTTTGAGGTCCTCGGGGCCTTTTATTCCAGGCAGAATTTTTTCCGGGCTCATGTCTTACCCTCCCGGGTGGGCCGCAGCTGTTTTATAAAAAAGTTCAGAATATCGGAATCAAGTCCGGCTCTATCCAGGGCCTCCTCCGCTTTTCCCAGCCAGTTTGTCAGAAGCTCCAGAGCAGGTGCCGTCCCCAGAATCCGGGCCAGGTTGGGACGGAAGGGTTTTCCCGCAGACTGGTCCTGGGCCAGGTCCTGAAGGTCATCCCAGAGCTGGAAGGCCAGCCCCAGGTAAGTGCCATATTGTTCCAGACTCTGGATGGCAGCTTCCGGGGCGCCGGCCAGTCTGGCCCCGCTCGAGGCCGAAACTCTGATTAAACCGGCGGTTTTTCTGCAGGCCATTTCCCGGTAAGCATCCGGGTCGCGATTTTCGGGCTGGAAATTTATATCCAGCCACTGACCGGCGATCATTCCCCGGGGGCCAGCAGCCATGGCTATCTCGGCCGCTATCCGGGATTTAATCCGGGGATCATTTTCCGGAGCCGGGGCTGAAGCCAGTATTTCGAAGGCCATGGTCAGCAGGCCGTCCCCGGCCAGAAGGGCCAGGGGCTGGCCGAACTTCTTATGACAGGAGGGCTGACCCCGCCTGAAATCGTCATTGTCCATAAGGGGCAGGTCGTCATGGATCAGGGAATAATTGTGGATTAATTCTATGGCACAAGCGTAGGGCAGAAGCAGTTCCTCACTGGCTCCGAAATATTCTCCGCTGGCCAGCAGCAGAAGCGGCCGGAATCGTTTTCCGCCGCCCAGGACGGCATACCGCATGGCTTCGAAAACAGCAGAATTTTCGGCTGAAAGATAGCAGTCCAGAGCCTTTTCCAGTCGGGTCCGTTTCTGCTCAAGATATAATTCTGTATCCTTATTCATTGCAACCAGCAAAGTATGTCTTTTTCAGCTTTCCTCTTCGTCTTCTTCCTCTTCCTGGTCCTCTTCCAGGACGGAAGCGTTCAGTTCTTCCGGGATGAAATCGCGAGCCTGAAGCTCGCCCTTTTCATCCTTGAGCAGGATTTCGATTTTCTTTTCGGCCTTATCCAGCTCGGTTCTCAAAAACCTGGTTAACTTGATACCCTTCTCAAAGAGGGCCAGGGATTCATTTAGAGCCAGACCGCCCTTTTCCAGTTTACTGACGATCTGTTCCAGTTCGGCCAGGGCTTTTTCAAAATTCATCTCTTTTCCTTTGGTATTCATTGGTTCTCCTTGATGAACTTTGATTCAATCTTGACCCGGGGGTCAACCCGGTTGACCCGGCAGTTGAGTTCTCCCCGGTAGAAGGAGACTATCACTTCTTCGCCGGGTTCCACCTCGCTGGCTTTCTGCACCGGCAGCAGGCCACCGGCTTTCCAGCATATGGTATAACCCTTCTTGATAACGTTAAGGGGAGAAAGATTGTTGAGCGAGGAGGACAGACGCTGCCAGTTTGCCTGCAGGTCGTTCAGTCTGAGCCGCAACTGATGACATAGTGTCTGCTTCAGCTGTTGATTGCGATTCCTGAATTCAGACAGAGACTGTTTTCTGGCCTGAACAGCCTTCCAGGCTCGGGTGTCGAGTTCATCCACCCTCTGGTTGAGGCTCAGCAGGCGGAATTTAAAATTTTTGACTATGCGTTCCTCTGCCAGGAGGTTGATCCGGCTGCGCAGCCTCTCGAGGAAATATTTTTCCAGCTGGCAGAGACGGCTGAGCAGATGGTCGATTTTTTCCCGGAATTCTTCCTCCCTGGAGACTACCATTTCAGCCGCCGCCGAGGGAGTGGAGGCCCTGATGTCGGCCACGAAATCGGCGATGGTAAAGTCAATCTCATGCCCAACGGCCGAGATGACCGGCTTGGTCCTCATGCAGTTGAAGATGGCCCTGGCCACCACCTCTTCGTTGAAAGCCCAGAGGTCCTCGATTGAACCGCCGCCCCGACCGACGATTACCACGTCGATGTCATCCCGGCGACTGAAGTAATCCAGACCCCGGGCGATGTTCTGGGCAGCCCCTTCGCCCTGAACCAGGGACGGATAGATGATGATGTGCAGCCGGTTGAAACGCCGTTCGATAATTCGGAGGATATCGCGAATGGCCGCCCCGGTCGGAGAGGTGACGATTCCAATTTTCTTGGGTAGAAGGGGGAGCTTCTTCTTGTATCTGGGGTCGAACAGGCCTTCAGCCTGCAGCTTGGCCTTGAGCTGTTCAAAAGCCAGTTGCAGCGCTCCTTTACCACGGGGTTCCAGTTTTTCCACTACCAGCTGGTATTCGCCGCTCTTCTCGTATACGGTGATCCGGCCCCCGCAAATAACCTTCATTCCGTCTTTAAGCTCGAAACGGGGAGAGAGATTGTTCTTTTTCAGCTCGGACTGGATGCGGCTGGCGTCGCTCCGGAACATCACCGACCGAAGCTGGGCCCCTTCATCTTTGAGGGTAAAATAAAAATGGCCAGAAGTCGGCTGCCGCAGATTGGAGATTTCGCCTTCCACCCAGACAAAAGGAAAGGCCGCTTCCAGATCCAGCCGGACCAGCCTGGTCAGCTCGCTGACCGTGTAAACGCGGTCCTTGACTATCAGGCTCTCAGTCTTCACTCTGGTCCTCGATTAAGAGCTCGCGGTTTATTGATAACGCCTTTCCGCTGGCCGGGTCAACGGCTATATAAACCGCGCTCAGCATCAGACCGTCGGTGGCCGGTTCGAAGCGCTGGGGCCTGGCCGTCAGGAATCTCTGCAGTGCCTGTTCCGGCTTCATGCCGATTACGGAATTCAGGCCGCCGGCCATGCCGACGTCCGTTATGTAAGCGGTCCCGCCGGGCAGAATTCTTTCGTCGGCGGTGGGAATGTGGGTGTGGGTTCCGATCACTGCCGACACCCGGCTG
>CAZDZU010000280.1:0-3052 GCA_964509995.1 uncultured Eubacteriales bacterium
CTCTCTATATAAATGACCAGCTCCTCCTCAGAACCCACACTTCCCCGGTCCAGATCCGGGTGATGAAAAAAAAGAAGCCTCCCCTCAGAATAATAATTCCAGGAAAGGTTTTCCGGCGGGAAACCCCAGACCCCACCCATCTCCCGATGTTCTATCAGGTGGAAGGTCTGGTGGTGGATAAGGGAATAACCTTCGCCCACCTCAAGGGGACTCTGGAATTCTTCATCAAGGCTCTGTTCGGAGAAAAAATCAAATTGCGTTTCCGCCCGAGCTTCTTTCCGTTCACCGAGCCCTCGGCCGAAGTGGACATAGAATGCATTGTCTGCGGAGGACAGGACCCCGCCTGCCGGGTGTGTGGCGGGAGCGGCTGGAAAGAAATCCTGGGAGCCGGGATGGTCGACCCCCAGGTTTTTAAGAATGTTAACATCGACCCGGAAGTTTATTCCGGCTGGGCTTTCGGCCTGGGAATAGACCGGACGGCCATGTTTGCTTTCCAGATTCCGGAAATCAGGCATTTTTACGAGAACGATTTAAGATTTTTAAGGCAGTTTAACCGAAGATGAAAATATCCTACGCCTGGCTAAAAGAATATGTAAACCTCAACCTCGACCCCGAGGAGCTGGCCGGCTGCCTGAACCAGATCGGACTGATGGTTGAGACCGTCGTCAAATACGAAGATGACACCGTCTGCGAAATTGAGACTTATGCCAACCGTCCTGATACCCTCGGTCACCTGGGCGTGGCCAGGGAGCTGGCCACCCTGCTGGGATTAAGCCTGAAAACCAGGAACTGGCCGCTCCGGGAACTCTCCCGGACCACATCCGAGCTGATCGATATAAACATCCTGGATCCCCAGCTCTGTCCGCGCTATTGCGGTCTGGTGGTGAAAGGAGTTAAGGTTGGCCCCTCTCCTGACTGGCTTAAAAAGCGGCTGGAAGCCGTTGGACTCAGACCGATCAACAATGTGGTGGACATCAGCAATTATGTATGCTTTTCCCTGGGACAGCCGATTCATACGTTCGACCTGAGCAAATTAAGGGGAAACAAAATCAAAATCCGGAAGGCCAGAAAGGGCGAGACCATCCGCACCCTGGAAGGCGAGACGGTGGAACTGGACCCCGAGATGCTGGTGATCGCTGACGAAACCACGCCGGTGGCAATTGCCGGGGTAATCGGCGGAGAAGAATCTGGAATTACCGAGAGCACCACTGATGTTTTCATAGAAAGCGCCAACTTCAATCCCGTTTCTATAAGGCTGACCGCCAAGAAGCTGGGGCTGAGCACCGACGCTTCCTATCGCTTCGAACGCGGGGCCGATCCCAATGCTGCTCCGACCGCAGCCGTCATGGCCGCTTCGCTGCTGTGCGAATTTGGCGGCCGGGTTTCTAAAGGCTTGCTCGACGTCTATCCGGCGCCAAGAAAACCCAGGGCCGTCAGCCTCAGATTGAGGCGGATCAACGAGCTTCTCGGGCTGGAAATCGAGCCGGAATTTGTGGTGAAGACCCTCACCGGCCTCGGGCTGAAACTCAGGGAGCAGAGCCCCCAGATCTGGACAGTCGAGATACCCAGCTTTCGGGTTGACCTGGAAAGAGAAGCCGACCTGGTTGAAGAAGTGGCCCGATTCTATGGCTACGACCTCATTCCGAGCGTAATGACCCCGGTTAAGTCATTTGAACTACCCGTTGACCGGAGAAGAGAACGGGTCTGGCGTTTGAAAGAGGTTCTCTTCCATCACGGATTTGATGAAGTCATAAATTTCAGCTTCGCCGACCCGGAAAAGGAACAGCTCTGGCAGACCGGCTGCCGTCCGATACAGCTGCAGAACCCCATATCAGCCAGATTATCAACCCTCAGAACTTCCCTTCTTCCCGGACTGGTAGAAAACGCCGTCTGGAATTTCAACCGGGAAGCCGAAGGGGTGCACATTTTTGAAGTGGGCAATATCTACTACTGGGAACAGGAAGAAACCCACCGGGAAAACCTTAACCTGGGGATTCTGACCACCGGCCTCCGGTCAGGCCGGACCTGGAAAGAGGGGGAAATGGAAACCGATTTCTTTGTCCTCAAGGGGGCGGTGGAAGACATCTGCAACTACCTGGGTTACGATCAAATGTCTTTTGAGCCGATTGAGCACCCGTTTTTTGAATCGGGTCAGGCCCTGAAAGTCCTGGTGAGAAACGAACCCGTGGGATACCTGGGCCTGCTGAACCGCAACCTGGCCAGGAGTTATGACCTGGAACGGCCGGCTTTCTGCGCCGAATTAGATTTGAATGAACTGTTGCGCAAACAGCCCCGGGTTTTCAGTTTCCAGCCGGTTCCCAGGTACCCCGGAACCAGCCGCGACCTGTCCTTCCTGGTGGATGATAGCCTTACCTACCAGGAGATTCAGCAGCACCTGCAAAAGCTCAATATACCCTGTCTGGAAAATTTCCTGATTTATGACAGGTTTCAGGGGAAAACCCTGCCGCCGGGGAAGGTCAGCTTTTCCGTGAGATTTTACTTCCGGCATTCGACCCGCACCCTTCAGACCGAAGAGGTAGACCGGGCCATGCAGGAAATAACTTCCCAACTAAAATCTACTCTTAAGATTCAGTTGAGGTAAGGAGGCTAAATTGACATCCGAGCTGGAGCGGATTAAAATACTTGAGGGCAAAATAACTCAGATTGTAGAGCATTTTTCCCGGCTTTCTCAGGAAAATGCCCGTCTGAAGGATGAGCTCAGGCACCTGAAAGCCGACAAGAAGGAGCTGGATGACAAGCTCAAGAAGCTGGGCAGCCTGGAAGACGAACTCAAGAGATTGCAGGAAGAAAAAGAAGAGATAAAGAACCGGATAGAAGCCCTGATCACTCAGATGGAAAAGCTGGGTGTATGAGAGAGAAAATAATAGAGATTGAAATTTTTGGAAATAAATACAGGATCTGCGTCAAAGGAGAAGAAGACGAGAAATACATCGGCCAGTTGACTTCTTTCGTTGATCAGAAAATGCGCGATGTGGCCGTGAAATCGAGGTCGTCGGATGTGGCTAAAATTGCCGTCCTGACCGCCCTGAAC
>CAZDZU010000281.1:0-3046 GCA_964509995.1 uncultured Eubacteriales bacterium
AATCAGCAGGCTTATAGTTTTCCGGTGCCACCGGTAACCCGGGGTCTATTCACCCAGTTTCTATTCTCCTACAAACTAAATCCGCGGACTGTTCTTTTCCTGGGTTATACCGACAACTCGCTGGGACTGGAGAACATCAGCCTGACCCGGACGACCCGGACTTTCTTTCTTAAGATCGGCTACGCCTGGCAGCTATGAAGGCGTTAAGGACAATCTGTTTTTCCTGATTTCGTAAAAAGAAGATATCTGAACCCGGCCGAATGACCGGCAGACAGAACACAAGCCTTATGGTCAGTCGTTCTCACCTCAAGTTGTAGAATTCGTCAAGAAGCACCCGGAAAGCGCTCTCTTCTACCTTATATCTGGACTTTCCTATGAGTTCTTTGAGTTTCAACACCGGACCGGCCTGCTCGCCCAGGAATTCTTCCGGGCTGAGTTCAACCGTCTTCAGGTCCGATGCCCCGAGCGGGTGAACGATTAACTTTACTTTCTCGCCCGCCTGTCTCACCAGCCTGCTCAGAGCCTGGTCCGGTTTTTCCTGTTCCCTGAACAGCCTCAGATCCTTACCATTAACGGCAACAATTCTATCTCCCTTTTTAAGACCGGCCCGGTCAGCCGGCGTTCCTTTCTGCACCGAAATTATCTGTGGATAGACTTCACCCTGGCCAATCGAGGCTCCAAGCCCCCGGCGCTTGAAAAGGACCAGGCATTGCTCAGCCTGCTCTGTCGCCTGGGTGAACTGTCCCCGGGCTGCTCTGATAAAAGCCAGCCAGCCGTAATTATAAGGGTCGTTCGGGGTGGTCTTTATCAGAGCTCCGGCTCCTCTTTCCGCCTGCTCGTATTCTTCAAGAACAATCAGCCCGTAGATTATCGCCTGTTCAAAGGGAATCCTGACCAGCCGGCAATCATAGACTTCCTGTTCCTGGTTGAAGAACTTATTGAAAAGTTCACGGTTGTCCTGACATTCCTTTTCAGCCAGAATTGCTGCCTGGCGGAAGGCCTTTATCCCTTCGACAAAATTCTGTTTTCCGAACAGAGCCCGGCCAAGAATGGCATAACTTTCGTACTGACCGCGCTCGGCGTTTAATTTCAAACTCGAACTGGCCTCGGTTATGGCTGACTCGAAGTTCTTTTCCTGAAGATAGACCCTGGCCAGCAAAAGCTGCAGCTCGAAATTCATCGAGCTCTGTTTTAGCCGGGATTGTAGATATTTCCGGGCTTTAGCCGTCTGGCCGCTGGCAAGATAAAAGTCAACCAGGCGCCGGTAATCATTTTCTCCGGGCAGGCTGAGTCCTTTAAGGTAGGCTTTTTCGGCTCTCTCATAATCAAGCCGCCGGGCATACTTATCGCCCAGGTCCATCAGGGCAGTTGAATTCCTGTCAAGGTAATGAATCTCAAGGACTTCATCAAAAGAAAGGGCGCATTCATCCGCCTCCGTTGTAACTTCTTCTGCTCCTTCCAGGTAGCAGAAAAATTCATGGGAAGCGTTGCCGAAACCATTGAGAACAGCCATCGTCCTCTGCGGGGTTTTTAAACCCAGCCGGTCAGCACCGAGCCTGAGGGTGTCAAACAAAGGATAATCCGGGGTGATAAGGGGCGAGATTTTGCCGCGATAGAACTTGAATTCGACTTCTTCAGAACTGACCCCGCCGCCATCCAGGACCTCTGGCTGGTAGCAGATATAGGCAAAGAGGTCGTTCTTCTCCAGGCGACCGTCTTCAACCACTCTCTCGACCCGCCGGTATCCGTACTCTTTCTCTCCAACTTTGATTTTGATACTCTCCAGTTCGCACTTTTCGTTGATGGTGAACTCAACCGAATTTTCCCTGTTCAGGGAGTATTGAATCTCATCGTTGACGATACCGGTTTTGACTTCAAATCCGCGATATTTCCGGACCACCTTCTGTCTGTTGTTCTCTTTAATTGTAAAACGGGGATTGGCCGGCCAGAGTTTGATCGGATAAACCAGAGACAACAAGAAAAACACCAGCCCCGCGGACAGGGTTAGAATTCTTAAACTGAGATTTTTTAATCCGGCTTTCACTCGTCCTCCTTCCTGAATCGTTCGCTCTCTGCAGGCCGAGAGCCTCATTGCTTCTGAGTTTTAACATATTCTGGCACAGAAAAATCATAGAAAACAATAGAAAATATCGGGGAAAACAGTATCTTCGGCCTGAATAGCTTATAAGTAACTGCTCTTTTCTTAATTCAGTTTAAGAAAGAACTCTCTTTTTCATCACTTTTCTGATTGTTCTCTGAGGCGAAATTCTCTGACCGAGGCGCCTCTCATCCGGTCCAGAAGAAATAGCCGGTCGCCGTGGATAAAAATCCCATCCACAAATTGCTTCAGCGGAATTTCTCCCAGCAGAGCGCCCTCGGGGTCAAAAATTTCAAGCTTGTAGGCGTCGGTTTCCCTGAGGTCGGTGTCGCCCTGGGGTTTGAAGCCCACCTGTCGCCCGCCGCTGGCCGACTGGCTCAGAGTCACCGCGATCCCGACCTGTTCTTCCTTTTTTAGCTGGCGGGTCAGCGTCGCCACCCAGACCCGACCCCGACCATCAACGGCGATGGCCTCAGCCGACCTGTTTATCCTCGGCGAGCGGATGCTGACGCCACCCTCCCGGCGCTCAATGCTTCCTTTATCCAGCACCTCAAGACTATAAGGCAGTTCGCGGTCCGCCCGCCAGACAAGCCTCCCCTCGGGCGAATATTTTTCAATCCGGTTCTGGTAAGGAAAAGCCAGATAAACATTGTCCCTGTCGTCAACAGTCAGCAGAAACTGGTTGATGGTGCTGGTTAAAAGTTCGTCTTTCATATCAACCATCTCGCCAAATTCGCTCACCTGCCTGCCATCAATATCCAGGACCTTGACCAGCCTGGGCAGTTCAGCGGGTTTCTTTTCATCCGGCGACAGAAAACGGAAGCTGACCGTCGCCTGCCCCATAATCATCCGGCCGTCAGTCCTGACAAAAATGTTGCCAAGGCAGCCGCCGCTGAATTTGATCGTCCTCAGGTCGCTGCCGTCTGGTTTCAGCACCTGGACCCGCTC
>CAZDZU010000282.1:0-3021 GCA_964509995.1 uncultured Eubacteriales bacterium
GAAATGGGACTTTTAAGAAATGAGTCTTAAAATTAGCCGGGACCGCCTTGTTTTTCTCTTTTTCGTCTCCTGAACAGGCCTTTCGTTTTCAAGGGGAACCGGATTCTTCAGACCGTAGGGCAACCATCCCCGATTCAGGGAAATTGATTTTCGCCTCAGGGCTCTTTATTTTTAAGGTTATTTTCGAATAGCTTAAAAATCCTCCTGTATTCATCCACCCAGGAAGAGGTGTTCCGGAAGGAATGGTCTTCAGCCGGATAAATGGCCACTTCCCAGTTTTCTTTGCCCAGTTCAATGAGACGCTGGACCAGCCGGACGGTGTCCTGGAAATGGACGTTGGTGTCGACCATGCCGTGGCAGATGAGCAAGGTGCCCTTCAGTCCTTCGGCAAAATAGATGGGGGAGCTTTGCTTGTAGGCTTCTGGATCTTTCTGGGGCAGGTTGAGGATATCAACCGTATAGTGTGGATGGTAATGAGCCCAGTCGGTAACAGGACGCAGAGCGGCTCCAGCCTTAAATGTTTCTGTGGTGAACATGGCCATCAGCGTCAGGAAACCGCCGTAACTTCCGCCATAACAGCCGATGGCCCCGGGATTAACCTGGTATTTTTCTACCAGAAATTTTGCTCCGTCGACCACGTCCTCCAGGTCCTTTCCTCCCATATGACGGTAAATTCCCGTTCGGAAATCCCGACCATAACCGCTGCTGCCGCGGTAATCGACGTCCAGGACAAAATAGCCGCTGTCCCGGAGAAGGTTATGAAACATGAATTCCCGTTCATATGTGCTCCAGCCTTTGTGGGCATTCTGGAGATATCCGGCCCCGTGAATAAAGATCACTGCCGGGCGATTGGGGTGAGGATTGCCCGGTTTGAACAGCCGGGCATAGAGTTCGACTCCGTCCCGGGCCTTAAAGGTTACCACCTCCGGCTCATACCAGGGGTAGGCCCGGAATTCTTCAGTTGTTGACTGAGTTATCTGTCGGGGTCTGGCCGCCGGGGTCAGTGCCTGCAGGTAAAGCTCGGGTGGTCTGGTGCTGTACGAATGGATCATGGCCACCGCGCTTTCGTCGGGAGAAAGATAAAATTCATTCAGGCCGGTGAGAGAGGTCAGCTGCGTTTTCCTGCCCGTTTTCAAATCCAGAGAGTAAAGATGCCTTTCCCCGGGATGAACTTCGCTGGAGACAAAATATATTTTCCGGCCATCTCTGGAAAGCTCGGCCCGGGTTACTTCAAAGCGACCCTCGGTCAGGGCCTTCTTTTCTTTGCTTTCAACCGCCAGACGGTAGAGGTGAGCATAGCCGTTCTGTTCGGAGATAAATGAAACATGGCGGCTGTCGGGCCACCAGAAAACATTGGTCAGCCCCAGAGAGCCAACCCAGGCTTCGTCATGAACATTTTCCAGGACGGAGGTCTTTCCGCTGGCCACATCCAGCAGAAATAGCCAGGCATCCTTGCGGTCTTCCGACTGGGCGGCCAGCAGGCATTTTTGGCCGTCGGGCGACCACAGCCACTGCCGCGGATTAATCTGACGTGGGCCCTGACCATAATCCACCCAGCGCACCTCTCCATTTTCGCTGTTGACTGTGCCCAGTCTGGTCAGCTGCGGGTTTTCGGCCGCTTTGGTATGGGAAGTGATGGTTTCTGTATAGCCGCTCCTGGCGACGTAATTGGGAACGATGGTGTTCTTGGCGCCCGGGTCAGATTCCGCAATCATGAACAGAACATATTTTTCATCAGGCGAGGGCTCGACCGCGACCAGTCGCTGGTTTTCCGCCAGCAGGAAGGGTTTTCTTCTGGCGGTAATCTTGCTCAGGGCCGGGAGAAGGTCGCTGCCTCCGCCGCCCCGACCGAAGCCCTCGAAGCCCATCCTGAAAATATCCTTGAACAGGGCCCGCTGCTGGTCCTGGTACCATTTTTGTATTTCGGTCGGCTTTGGCGGTTCTGGCTGCTTTTCTCTGGTGAAGGAGGTGAGCTGCCGCAGGCTGCGGTCGGCCAGCCCCAGGACAAAAAGGTTATCTCCGCTCTGAAAGTAAACTTTTTTCTGGTCGTGAGTAAAACCCAGGCTGGATTCAGCCTGGTCGGTGGCCGTCAGCTGCTCGGTCTTCCTGGTGGCCAGGTCATAAAGGAAGAGATCGCCGTTCTGGTTGACCAGAAGTCTTCTTCTGTCTCTGTCCCACTGCCAGGAAGTTCCGAACCTCCTGAAGCCAAAGAAACCGCGGAAACGGCTGGCTCCACCCGCGGGCGGATTTTCCAGAATCTTTTCTCTGGTTATCTTGACCGGAACCGGATTGGCCAGGCTGACGGCATAAATTTCGGCCGTTTTATCTTCTGGTTTTTTCCAGCGGAAGTAGAGAGTTTTTCCGTCAACCGCCCAGACCGGACCTGAGGGCGGAGTGCCGATGAATTCCTGGCCGGCCATGATTTTTTCTATGGTCAACCGTGGCCGTTCTTCTCCGCCAGGCAGGGTGGCCGAGGATAGGTCAGGCCGGCATAAAATAAAAAGAGACAGAAACAAGCCTGATAATATAAGAATAAGAGCCTTGACTTTCTGACGGCTGCTAACTTCCGTGGGCATGATTTCCTCCTCTCCGGAATTTATGGTTTAGATTCGAGAAAGATTATTATTCTTCCGGTTTCAGCGCTCATTTTTTAATTTTCTTAAAACCTGCTTTGCCGGCCGCTGGCAGGCAATCATTTCCATAATATAAGCCATAGCGGCCGCAATTATAAAGAAAATTTTTAATGAGGCTGAGGGCAGTGCCCCTGTTGCCGGTTATCGGCGGTGGGTGATTTTATTATTTCCGGGCATGATTTTTCCAGGTTTCGGGCCGGAAAGAAGAGTCTGACTGGTGGTGCCCTGGACTCGAGCAGACATTTGAGTTTAATGAGTCGGATCTTCGACGGCCATAACTCCGTGCCCGGTTCCGCCTTACGGCCGCCGCCGGTGAAGTCCCGCGCCAGGGAATAAAAATTTATGGCTCTTCGGGCATTTTAATTAATCAACAAGGTTGAGCGCGCTG
>CAZDZU010000283.1:0-2019 GCA_964509995.1 uncultured Eubacteriales bacterium
ATTGATGATCTTTTCTGGAGGTTTTCCTGGTAGCTGAAGTTGCTTTCCCGGAAGCCGGTTTTGATTCTTTTTCGGTTGTTTCTTTTTTCCTGGTCTTCCTGGGAGCTGGAGCCGGTTCCGTAGCCGGTTTTTCTCCCTCAACCGACTTTCCTTCTGGATAGATTCCGGCAATTCTGATCCTGGTCAGCAACTGACGGTGTCCTCTTGTGCGACGGTAACCCTTGCGTCTTTTTTTCTTGAATATGATTACTTTTTCGTCTTTATAATCATCCAGAATTTCCGCCGCTACCGTGGCTTTTTCCAGATAGGGAGTGCCGACCTGAACCTGCTGGCCGTCTTCGAGCAGTAAAACCTGGTCAAAATTGACGACCTGACCCTTTTCTGCTTCGAGTTTCTCGACGGAAATAACATCACCTTCTTTAACTCGATACTGTTTTCCGCCTGTTTTGATTACCGCAAACATTGGATTTCACCTTCCAGGGAGATAAAAATTGGAGCTTAAATTTAACATATATGGCTATTTATGTCAACCTCGACCCGGGCGAGCAGACCCGAACTGACTCCTTTTCTTATCCGCCCCCTTGACTCTTCAGGAAGGCCCCCGGAGCGATAATAAATCCCTCACCCCGGCAGCTGCTTTACCGCAGTTATATCTCCTGGCCAGAAGACCGGCTTTATTCTTGACAATCCGGCTGCTTTCTCTTAAGTTAATGTTAAGTAAACCAGGGCGGTTAGCTCAGGGGCAGAGTGTCGGTCTTACAAACCGGAGGCCACTGGTTCGAACCCAGTACCGCCCACCATCGCCCCGCTTTCCAGGAAGGGGCACTGAAGGAAGGGAATGAAAGGCAAAAGGATCCTGCTGGTCGAAGATGAGCTGCTTATTGCCCGACACATCGAACAGATGCTAAAAAACCTGGGCTATCAGGTAGAAGGAATAGTGGAAAGCGGTGAACGGGCGCTCCAGATGACGGGAGAGAAATTGCCCGACCTGGTCCTTATGGACATCAGGCTGAAGGGTAATATCGACGGAATCGAGGCCGCTTCCAGAATCTGGAGACTGTATGCCATTCCGATAGTCTACCTCACAGCCTACACCGACGAAGACACGCTGATTAAAGCTACCCTGGCCGAGCCCTTCGGTTACCTGATCAAGCCCTTCGATGAAAAAGAACTTCTGGTGGCCATCGAACTGGCTTTTTACAAACACCAGGTGGAGACCGAAAATAAAGAAAAGAGACGCTGGCTGAACGCCATCCTTTCCAGCATCACTGACGGGCTTATTTCCACCGACCGGGAGGGAATCATCAACTTTATCAATCCGGTGGCCGAAAAACTTCTCGGAAAATCCGCTCCGGTTGCCGTAGGCCAGCCCCTCGAAAAAACCTTTATTATCCAGGAAGGACCAGCCGGCAGAAGGTGTGGTCTGAATCTCGACTGGCTGGCCTCAGCCTTCACCGCTGACCAGGACTTTTATCTGCTGCGAGGAGAAGACCGGGTGCCAGTCGAACTCCAGGCCTCTCTGATACGGGATGAAGGCGGCCGGGTGGTGGGTTCGGTGTTGGTTTTCCGGGACATTACCCAGAGAAAACTCCAGGAAGAACGTCTCAACTACCTGGCGATACATGATGCCCTGACCGACCTGCCTAATCGTCTTCTGTTCAACGACCGGTTAAAAATCGGCCTGGAGCAGGCCAGACGGAGAAACCTGAAGCTCGGGGTAATCATGCTGGACCTGGACTTTTTCAAGGTAATCAACGATACCTATGGACATTCTTTTGGCGACCTGGTGCTAATAGAAGCAGGTAAGATATTAAAACAGCTGACCAGAAAAACCGATACCGTAGCCCGTTTTGGCGGGGACGAGTTCACCATACTGCTGGGCGAACTGCACAGTGCCGAGGGAGGACTTCAGATAGCAGATAGAATTGTCCAGGCTTTCAACCTGCCGCTGACCGTTGATAAAAGAAAACTGGTGATAACCGCCAGCCTGGGTCTGGCCATCTTCCCCGACCACGGTCA
>CAZDZU010000283.1:2029-3019 GCA_964509995.1 uncultured Eubacteriales bacterium
GGTCAGGAGCCAGAAGAACTGTTGAAACGGGCTGATCTGGCCCTGTACGCAGCCAAGGACGCTGGACGAAACCGGGTCCAGCTCTATTCCGAGAAGATTTAAGGGCCGTCTGCCCTGGATAAAAAAATTGTTTGTAGCTGAGGTTTTTTGTAAAATGGCGAAAAGCCTGGATGGAGTAAAATAAAAAGTTGGTTGCACCCTCAAATCGAAGCTTGAAAATTTATTCATATTTTCTTAGTCCTTCTTTTAAAAAAATCTGGTTGTCAGAAGACCTGGTGGATCTCCTGAAGTTATCCGGACAGGGCCCCCTCTGGCTCGAATACCAGAAATGGCTGGAGCTCGTCCACCCCGATGATAGGGGTAGGGTGGAAATATCGACCAGGAAAAGACAGGGACAGACAGACAGCCGGTTGACCTACCGCCTTAGAGGCGCAGATTCAGAATATCTGAATGTTGAAGACATAAGGCAGGAAATAGCTGTTGAGGGAACCGGGAAGAAGCTGGTTCAGGGATTTCTGCTGCCCGTGGAGGCCGCGCGGAAATCCCTCAGGGTCCAGGAAGTGCTCTATGAAATTGCCAGGCTGAGCGTGGAAAAAGACAATCTGGTGGAACTGCTCCAGGCCATTCATCTGACCATCAGAAACCTGATGCCGGCCGAGAATTTCTACATCGCTCTTTACGATAAAGAAACCGGACACGTCTCATTTCCCTATTTTGTGGATGAATACGACCAGCCGCCACTGCCCCAGCCGGCGGGCCGTGGACTAACCGAGTATGTTATCCGGACCGGCACACCTCTCCTGGCTTCTCCTGAGGTTTTCGCCAGGCTGGAAAGCGAGGGCCAGGTAGAATCGGTTGGCGCCCCTTCCATTGACTGGCTGGGAGTTCCGCTGAAAGTTCAGGATGAAGTCTTCGGAGTAATGGTGGTTCAGAGCTACACCAGCGGAGTCCGCTACACCGAGGAACATCTCCGGGTATTATCCTTTGTCG
>CAZDZU010000284.1:0-1488 GCA_964509995.1 uncultured Eubacteriales bacterium
ACGATGGCTCACTCCTTAATACAAATTGCGAACTATTTTGTACACCAGCAGAGCAGAAAAAGGAAGATTAATCTTATGATCATTAAATTAAAATTTACTCGATATCCTGTTCACTGTCAAATGACCTCGGCCGCAAGATTTTCGGCTTGCTTTGACGGCCACAAACGGCTATTTTTCCTCTGAAAATGATCGACTGCCTGTTGTCGGCCAGAATCTGCCAGGCCAGAGAAAAAATAAGGGAACAGGCTGTCTGCCTGAAAGAGAGCCGGATTTGGACCGGTACTCCGGCCGGGATGGAGTACGAAAATGAAACGATAACCCATTTCCTCAGAATGCTTGAGCCCCTGTCTGAATATTTTAATCCTGTGAACAGGCAAACAGCCGAGTTGCTTTGGCTGCTGGAAGAACTGGCAGCGGGTTTCCCCGAAGTTGCTCTGCGGGCGGTTGTCTGGTGGGCCCTCATCATTCCGGTCTTGAAGGAGTCCGGTCGGGACCAGAACCTGCCGGAGAGACGCGGCCACTGGCTTCCCGGACAGGAGCCCTCATCCTCCTATAATCATATTTTTCTGCCTCCGCCCCCAGGCAGGGCCCTTAAAATACTGAAGGCCGGTCTTGCCCGGATGACCGGTCGTGAAAATTGTCTTCCTGGAGATTTTTTGGTATTTAACCTACCTCCGGGAAAAAGAGTCCTGGTCCCAGTTTCTCTCCCGGCTGAAAGCCGGTCAGAGCCGCGGGTGGCGTATTTTCTGGTTGAGGGCAAAAGTCTGAGCCCCGGTCCCCGCCCGGTTGGAAAGAGATATTTTCCTTTCAAGCCTTCGATCTGCCGGGGAGGGGGAAAGGAAGTTTCTTTCCAGCCCGGAGAACCTATCGTGATTCTGACTATGGACTGGTTCCGGACGAGACTTCAAGCCTACTGCCTGCTGTTGATCCCGGTGTTCTCAGGCTGGGCGCGGCTCGGATGGCAGGGGCTTGTCCTCAGAAAACGGAATCTGAGTATGCAGCCTGACCTGGAGGCGGAAATATCTTTCCTGGCGACTGAAATTGGCCGACTCCAGCTCGGGCTTTTACATCTGGGTCAAAGCCGGTCATTGGCCGGGGATCTGTATTCCAGGAAAGTTGAAAAGCTCTGCCTGAAGGGATTACACTTGGCTTCCAGGGCCTGGAAATACTCTATCGACCAGGCCCGTAAATAATTTTTTCCAGGAGAAGAAATATGAAACTTAAAGATTTTTACCGGCTGGCGGTCGAGGTGGGCATAAGGAATGACCCGAGACCACGGGAAGAAATAGAGCGACTGCTGCAGGAAGAGAAAAAGGCTTATGATAAGCTGGAAAAAGAAGAGAAAGAAAGCTTTGACCTGGACCGTCTGTTCAACCCGTTTGGCGACAGCCGGGTGCTGGCCGGCGACCCGGAAACTGAGGTCAGGCGCATCCTGGCCGGAATTGACATGGATGCGGCCGAGATCATTCTGGCCTACACCCTGAACCG
>CAZDZU010000284.1:1498-3007 GCA_964509995.1 uncultured Eubacteriales bacterium
TCCTTCGGGCAGAGCCCTGGCCCAGCTGTCACAGGTGATGGCCCTGCAGGTCGACCTGTTGACCTCCTTTGGCGTTACTCCCAGTGTGGCCGAGCAGTTGATGGAGAAAAGAATCGGAGAAATTGAGAGAAGACTTCTGCCCATCAATCATAACAGGACGGTGGATGTGGCCAGGCTTCTGAACCTGCCTCTGGCCTGTCTGCACACCCCGGCCGATAACTGCGTCACCAGATATCTGACCGATCTTTTCCGGGACAAAGCTCCGGAAAGGTTGAAGGATGTTCTGGAGATTCTCAAAAGCATTCCCGAGTACCGGAATTCCAGCCGGAATTCTGTTCCACCAAAAATTCTTTCCGGCTCGGAGAACAGCCGGGCAGGCAGAATTTATGTTGATATGACGGGGGGAACCGAAGGCTCAAAGGATATCTTCGAAAAGCAGGCTGCGGCCGGAATCAGCACCCTGGTTGGCATGCATTACAGCGAGGAAGCCCTGGAAAAAGCTAAAAAAGCTAACCTTAACGTCATCGTCGCCGGGCATATCGCCAGCGATACTCTGGGGCTGAATCTTCTTCTGGACCAGCTGGAAAAGGACTCGGGCGAGGCTCTGGAGGTCGTGGCCGTCTCTGGTTTTGAGAGAATCAGGCGCGTTTGAGGACGGGCTTAATTTAAGTCGTAGCCATTCCGGGGTCTTACTGCCTGGCCAGGGAGACCACCCAGCGGGCAAAGGTCCTGGCGTCTTCCAGGTCATGCTGGTCGGGATGATTCCGGGCGGTCACAGCCATTTCCGTCCAGAGCTCATGTTCCGGGGAGCGGCTGAGTATTTCCAGTGCCTGTTCAGAAACCTTGCCGCGGCAGGCAAAAGTTCCGAGCAACCGGGTTTGCCCGGCCAGTATCTGGGCCTGCTCCAGAGCTTCCCGGGCCAGCCTGGTCCCCGGTATTGAACCGTGAGTCATGAAAAGGGCGGTTTTAAGCCCGACTGGCAGGGATTTAAGAAAGGACTCCATCCTGGCCGGAACGCTGTGACTCTGAACGGGAAAGCCGATAAATACCAGGTCATAACCGGACAGGTCGGTAACCTGGGAGATGGGCTTTAGCTCTTTCGGTTCTGGCAGGGCTTCATAAATGGCTTCGGCCACCAGCCTGGTGTTGCCGGTCAGACTATGATAAGTAACCAGAATTCTCATTCTTAACCTCTTGGCTTCAAAAAACAACAATTATTCTGCCATAATTCAGGCCTTTTAGCCAATTCCGGCTCTGCTTCTGCTATTTTTCACCGTTTCTCCGGCGGGGCAGGGTGATGGTTACGGTTGTGCCCTGCCCGGGCCGGCTTTCCAGTCTGAGCTTTCCTTCATGTTCTTCCACGATTCTTTTGCAGATGGGAAGTCCCAGACCGGTTCCTTTTTCCTTGGTTGAAAAATACGGTTCAAAGATGCGGGCCGCCACTTCTTCGGGTATTCCGCAGCCGCTATCTCTAATTTCCAGCTCCAGCTCTTCCCCTCTGTCCATCAG
>CAZDZU010000285.1:0-2988 GCA_964509995.1 uncultured Eubacteriales bacterium
GTCAAACACTATAAGAAAGAGAGAAAAAAAGACATCATCGGAATCATGGCTGCCCATGGAATTCCCTATATCGCCACTGCCAGCGTTGCCTATCCAGAAGACATGGTCAGAAAATTCAAGAAGGCCAGGGAAACTAAAGGAACGCGGTTCATCCATGTGCTTTCACCCTGCCCGGCTGGATGGAAAAGCCGGCCTGAGGACACCGTGAAACTGGCCAGACTGGCAGTGCAGACCGGGTATTTTCCGCTTTTTGAGATAGAAGACGGCGAAAAATGGACCCTGAACCTGAAAGTTAAGGAAAGGAAGCCCATAGCTGAATACCTGAAGCTTCAGGGCCGTTTCCGGCATCTTAAAGAAGATGAAATTGTCCTGATTCAGCAGGAAGTCGACTCCCGCTGGGCAAAAATTCAAAAAAACTGCGGTCTGTAAAACAGCCGTCTGAATGAAAGGAAACTCAAGTGAAAAGAATTATTCTGGTTGCGGTTCTGGCTTTCTTGCTGGTGGCCAGCCAGGCCTGCCTGAAAAATAACGGGAAAGATAGTAGATCTGTTGAACCTGCAGCCAACGCTGAGCCGGCGCCTGACTTTTCTGTTACCACACTGGACGGTCAGGAGGTCAGTCTGGTCTCATTAAAGGGAAAGGTCATTCTGGTAAACTTCTGGGCCACCTGGTGTCCTCCCTGCCGGGCTGAAATCCCCGAATTTATAGAAGCCTATACCGAGCTCAAAGACCGGGGACTGGAAATTCTGAGCTTCTCGGTCGACGATATGCCGGAAGCCGAGCTGAAGTCATTTGTGACCAGAGCTAAGATAAATTACCCGGTGGCTCTGGTTGGCCAGGACATTGTGTCGGGTTTCAAACCGGGTCAGTACATCCCGACTTCCATTTTCATCGACAAGATGGGCCAACTGAGGTATAAACACGTCGGGCAGCTGTCCAAAAAAGACCTAGTCCGGGTCTTTGAGGAACTGGAAAAAGAATAGACAAGACGCTCCGCGCTCAGAAGGCAGGAGTAATTCTGCCAGATAGCCTTAATCAAAAGAGACTCAAGCTACCAGCGGTATATAGCCGCAGCCCAGGTGAATCCAGCTCCGAAAGCCACCATGGCCACGATTTTCCCCGGCTCAAGTTTGCCTTCTTCCTGAAGTTCATACAGGGCAACTGGAATTGTGGCTACCGACATGTTGCCGTAGCGGTCGACGTTGACCACCACCCTTTCCGGGTCCATGTTCAACCTTTCCCCGATGGCATCTATGATACGGAGGTTGGCCTGGTGCGGTATCAGGAAATCCACCTGATGCTTGTCCAGCCCGGCTGAATTCAGAGCTTCAATAATTGACTGCCCCATGCGTTTGACGGCGTGCTTGAAAACATCATTCCCCTTCATATGAATGTAGTGCAGCTTATCTTTTACTGTCTGTTCGCTGGCTGGATGAAGTGTTCCGCCGCCCGGAAGGATCAGCAATTCACCAAGAGATCCGTCTGCTCCCCAGAAATGAGATAACAGGCCCGAATCATCCCGGCTTTCTTCAAGGATAAAGGCTCCCGCCCCATCCCCGAACAGAACACAGGTAGTCCGGTCTTCCCAGTTGGTAATTTTGGAAAGAATATCTACCCCGATGAGGAGAGCCCGGCGACAGACCCCGCTCAGGATTAACCCTTCGGCCACTATCAGACCGTAAAGCACCCCCGTGCACCCGGCCTGCAGGTCAAAAGCTGGCATCTCTTTGGTCCCCAGCTTTTTCTGGATCCAGCAGGCAGTGGAAGGGAAGAGCGTATCGGGGCTGTTGGTAGCAACCAGAATCAGGTCGATATCTTCGGGTTTCAGTCCGGCCCGGTCCAGAGCCTGTCTGGCGGCAGCCACACCCAGGTCCGAAGTCACCTGCTGGTCGGAGGCAATCCTCCTTTCCTTGATTCCGGTTCTGGTGGTAATCCATTCGTCTGAGGTTTCCACCATTTTTTCCAGGTCAAGGTTGGTCAGTACCTTATCGGGAAGGTAAATCCCGATGCTACTGATCTTGATCCTTTTTTCCTTCTTAACCATGAGCCTACTCCCGATGATGCTCTATGATACTTATTTTTGATTCAAAAATAAAGAAGGGGGTGGTAAAATAGGGCGGGCCCGGGGTAGAAACATGAGAAAATTGCCTGTTAAGTCGCTGTTATTCATCATTATCTACCTTATTAATATTTCAGCCGTCCTGGCCCAGACCGGTCCGGGCCAGTACACAGAAGAAGCGCCTCTCGGCAGCTGGAATATACTCGGTCCCGGGACTGCAGCCAGCCTGGGCTCCGGCTTCTGCCGGCTGGCCAGGCCTGGCACCCTGGGCGCCGCCTATTCAAACCCGTCACTGCTGACGTTTTTACCCCCGGTTGCCCTGAGCCTGAGCTGCAGCTTCAACCAGACCCAGCTTTTCAGTTACTGGCTGGTAAATACGGGAGTTATAGCCACCTCAGGTAATCTCACTCAGCGCAGCTGGCAGCTTGACCATATCGGTCTGTCATTCAGGACAGGAGGCTGGACTATCGGCCTTGGCGCTGCCTTAACCGAAAATTACGGCCGGCCGGGACTGGAATACCGGTATGTTTATAACCAGGAAGTTTACAACCAGCTGCAGATCTGGCAAACGGGATATCTGTCATCCTGGGCAATTACCCTGGCCAGAAAGCTGGGTCAGAAAATAAGCATCGGCCTCAGTCTGGTCCAGGAGCGTGGTTCCATAGAAAGGAGCCTGGACGAATTCTGGATGCAGGAGCAGATCCAGCTGCTTGACTACCGTTACCAGAAAATCAGAGGTTTTATGGCTCTGGCTGGAATGAGTTACGAAGTCAATGATCGCCTGTTGCTTGGATTGAGTTTCAGCCCTCCCTCTTACCGAAAATCTCAGGGAGATAGTTCGCTTTCCTACCTGACCCCGCTGGAAGAAATTAGAATTCAGGGAAAGAGTTCCGACCGGATAAAAAGACCCCCGGTAGTCGGAATGGGAG
>CAZDZU010000286.1:0-2985 GCA_964509995.1 uncultured Eubacteriales bacterium
TCCTGCTGAAGCTCAGAAAACAGATCGGCCCGCAGCCCAAAGAAAACATGAGCACCCGACGGTCAACAAGAGTCTTCATTATTATTCAACTTTATATACTTTTTATAATAACTAATCAAACTAGTTAATTCTGGGTGGTCTGTCAACCTCCACATTAATTCTTCAAAAACGACCCGGTAGAAATGGCACATCGGGTCGCGGTAGTTTAAATCCCCGAAATATTCAAAGGATTTGTTCAGGCAACCGGCCCCGTGAAATCTTTTCCAGGGACAGGCGGCACAGGCAGGCACCCGGTCAACCAGTCTTTTCGCAGCTGCCCGGGCATAAACTTCGGATTGCTCCAGAAGTTTATCGAGGCGGGGCGCAGAATTTATGTCACCCAGGCAGAACTCTTCCTTGCCGACCAGCTCCTCGCAGAGATAAATTTTCCCGTCCGCCCCGAAGCCCAGAATGGAATTTCCGGCTCCGCAGGGAGAACGATAGCACATCTGCGGCCGGTCTTTGGTCAGAAGGTGAGCCACAAACAGGTTGAGGTCATCTATGCTCAGCCAGGTGCCGGTGAGGCGGTGATGTTCCATAACAAAATCGATGAGCTCGAGCCAGCTTCTGGCAAAAGCACCGGCTCGCCGGAAATCAAAGTCCAGTTCTTTCTTGGCCCGTCCTTCAAAACAGGAATAATTCAGGCGGAAGGAGGTGGCCCCCAGTGTTTCCACCATAAATCTGGCCACCGGCACATAGTTCTCCGGCTGGTGGATGACGGCCAGATATCCGGGATTCAATCCGGCCGCCCGGGCAGCGTGGATTCCGGCCATGACTTCCTCAAAGCTCCCCTGCCCGGTGCGGAAGATACGGTGCCGGTTATGGATGTCGGGCGGGCCGTCAAGGCTGACCCCAACTTCAATTCCCAGTTCCTTCAAAAGACCTGAATATTTTCTGAGGAGCAGGCCGTTGGTCTGGAGAGACAGAGTCACCTCTTTGCTCAGGCTCCGGGCGAGCTCCCTGGCATATTTGCTTCCTTCACGAACACAATCAATATTCAGGAGGGGTTCGCCGCCGTGAAAGCCGATGATGATTTTCTCACCGGGGATTTCCTCCATCACCCGCCTGATGATTTTTTTACAGGTGTCAACCGACATCGGTTCCGGAGAAAGATCCATGTCGCCCACCCGGCAGTAACGACAGGAAAGGTTGCAGGACTCGGTCAGGTGAAGATTGAAATAATGCGGATATTTCTGAACCGGCCACAGTTCTGACGGCTGATTATAGCTGTAGCTGTTGACAGTGACCATGTTTCTTATGAAAAGCCGGTAGAGCCAGCGGTCAAGCCAGTCAGCTGAAGCGGAGCTGACCGCTGTCCGCAGATCTTTGAGCTTCCGCCAGGAGCGGGAAGATGAACCCGGGGCCAGCAAACCCTGTTGAACGAAAAACCCGAAATCAGTCTGGTTAATGACGAGCCAGGAAGCGCTGTCGGGTTCAACGATCAGGATGCGGTCGGCCCGGGGAGAAAAATAAAGCCCCGGGACTGTGGCCAGGGTGTCGTCGGGCGAAATCAGCTTTTTGAAATCGTCGTAATTTAAGTCAAGGCTGTAGAGGCTCATCTGGTCATTTTTCCAGTCTGACGAATCCTTTAAGAAACAGGGCCAGGACCAGCTGCACACCCCTGAGCCCGAATTTTTTTCTGAAAAGGCTCAGGGTCTTACGTCCGTCAATCAGGGCCGCTATCTCTGCTCCACGGCGGCTCAGGATCTGGCCGTCCAGGCCTTTTATTAACACCGCTCCCCACGCCTTTTCTCTAAGGGTGAAAAGTGCCCCCGGGCGGAGGGAGGAGTCAAGGTTTATCGGGGTCAGGTGCGAGCTCTCAGAAGGTTTCTTTTCTTCATTTACCTTCCCTTTTTCACATCGTCTATAATCTATACCGTCTGCTTCCTGACAGCCGGAGATTTCTGCCGGTGGACAAACATCTTCTGCGAAAAGAAATTTCTGCCAGATGTCTCGAGGTTTCTCTTTACTCAGGTCACCAAGAATCTTATCCGACTGCCGGCAGACCCTGACTGCCCCCTGATAGTCAATGAAGCAGGAGCCGGACCCGCGGCGGCAGCTGAGTTCAAAAACATTCGAGTGCCGGGCAGCGGCGATGCCCGGGAAACATTCTTCCAGGGCGACTGGAATACCGGAATTTTTTAGCTCTTCAAGACAGCGGGACAGAGTATTTTCAGAGAAGACATTATCAGAATAGAAAGCGGCTCGAAGAGACGGCCTCAAGGAAATTTCAAGGGCACCGGACTGTCTGACCCGGTGGATAAAATTTTTAAGCTCCGGCAAAGCAGTACCCGGATGAGGTTCGATCAGCGCCCCGGGTTTTAAGCCAGCTGAGGCCGTGGCCACAAGAACCCCTTTGAGCCTGGAAAGGGCCGGCTCTTCAGCCGGGGCAGCAATTATCAGCATTAAAGCCGCGAGTTTTTTCAACCGGGATAAAGGCCCGAAGTATTCCTCTAAGGCCTCGTCATCAGAGCGAACAAGGAGGCGGAGGCTGAAGGATTCCTGACGGTTATCAAGATTTTTTAAGAGGTCGAGGATTTCGCCGGTCAGAGGTCCAGCAGCTTCAAGCTGGATTATTGAAGCTGAGGCGGATATTTCTTCGATCAGCCGCGAATTCCAGCTGGCTTCAGGATTAAATTCGAGGCGGAAGACAAAGGGTTCAGGTCTGAGGGGAAGGTTTATGCCAGCAGCAGTGCTCTTCATAAATATGATTATACCAGAGATTGAGGACAGCCAGAATAGAAGGTTCTGAAAAATCGAAGTTTAGCTCGCTGTCTATTCGGGATTCGGAAAAGGGAACGCCTGAAATCGTCACAGTATTTCATCCGGGATGCTCGTAATTAAATATTTGATTTCATTAAAAGTTCGAGCACACTGAGCCGGGGCAAAGGCGGAATCCGGGTAAACCAGCAGGTGCCCCTGGTTTATTTGCCAGGGGCTTTATAT
>CAZDZU010000287.1:0-2977 GCA_964509995.1 uncultured Eubacteriales bacterium
GCAAAAACAGACTTGTGTTCGGCCAGCAGGAGGGAGAACTCACGCCCCAGCAGATCGTGGCTGAGCTGGACAAGTACATAATTGGCCAGAAGGCGGCCAAGAAGGCCGTGGCCATCGCTCTGCGCAACCGTTTCCGGCGTCGCAAATTGCCGCCCGAACTGGGCGATGAAATCGCTCCCAAAAATATCCTGATGATCGGACCCACCGGGGTGGGCAAGACTGAGATTTCCCGCCGGCTGGCCAAGCTGACTTCCTCCCCCTTCCTCAAAATTGAAGCCAGCCGCTTCACCGAAGTCGGCTATGTCGGCCGCGATGTGGAATCGATGATCCGCGACCTGGTGCGGATTGCGGTTGACATGGTCAAGCAGGAAAAGATCAAGGAAATCGAAACCAAGGCCATGGCCAACGTCGAGGAGAAATTACTGGACCTGCTGCTCCCCGGTCGGTCGCTCTCCAACCGCCGCCGGGAACCGGGTGCGGTCGATGAGGAACAGAAAGAAATGCTCAAGACCAGAGAGCGGTTGAGGCGCCAGCTCCGGGCCGGACAGCTTGAAGAGCGGATGGTGGAGATCGAGGTCAAAGAGAAACCGGCGCCACCCTTTGAGTTCATAAGCAGCAACGGCTTTGAAGAAATCGGAATTCAGATTCAGGAAATTCTGCCCGGCATGTTCGGGGGCAAGACCAAGAAGCGACGGGTAAAGATTAAAGAGGCCCGTGAAATCCTGCTGGAAGATGAGGAAAAGAGGCTGGTGGACATGGACCAGGTTTCCCGCCTGGCCATAGAAAGGGTAGAACAATCCGGAATCATTTTCCTGGATGAGCTGGATAAAGTTGCCGGTCGGGAATCGGGAGCTGGCCCGGACGTCAGCCGGGAAGGTGTGCAGCGGGACCTGCTGCCCATAATTGAAGGCACCACCGTCAACACCCGCTTTGGACTGGTTAAGACCGACCACATACTTTTCATAGCCGCCGGGGCCTTTCATGTGACCAAACCCTCAGACCTGATTCCGGAGTTGCAGGGTCGTTTTCCAATCCGGGTTGAGCTGTCGCCCCTTACCAAAGAAGATTTTGTCCGCATTCTGACAGAGACAGAAAATGCCCTGATCAAACAGTACAAGGCTCTTCTGGCCACCGAAGGAGTGGAGGTGGAATTCGCTCCGGAAGCCATTGACGAAATCGCGGCCATTGCCGAAAAGGTCAACGAGGAAGCTGAAAACATCGGAGCCAGGAGATTGCATACGGTGATGGAAAAGGTCATGGAGGAAATTTCTTTCGAGGCGCCCAACCTGTCTGACCGCAAGATTCTGATAACCAGAGAATACGTCCAGAAGCAGCTCAGCGAAATCCTGAAGAACCAGGATCTCAGAAAATTCATCCTGTAATGAAGTTAAGGGTTCTCTTAATTGTTGCCAGCCTTCTGACTCTGCTTAACTCCGGCTGCGGCCGCAGGGGGCAGCTCCAGGAACCAGTGCCCAGGGTGCCCCAGCCCGTTCCGGATTTCAGGGTTGTCCAGCAGGCTGACCGACTGCTTTTTACCTGGACTGTTCCTGCCGCCTACCTGAATGGTTCTCCCCTGGAAGTTGCTGCGGTGGAGATAAGAGCGATGGAGGTGGAGGGGGAAGAAATTTCTGCAGAAAAATCCAGGGAATCCTTTATGAGGTATGCCCGTCCGCTGACCTTACTTGGAATCGGCCGGCTGGAAGCTGGAAAAAACCGGGCGGTTCTCCAGCTGGAGATGGAAAAGGTCTCCGGGAAAAATTATCTCTTCGGGCTGCGCACCAGAGGCAGAAAGGGAGGCTGGTCGGAAATCTCCAACCTGGTGGCTTTCAAACCGGAAGTTTTACCCCTGCCGCCCTCAGGCCTGCGGGCCGTGGTCGAAGAGCACATGATCAGCCTGAGCTGGGAAACTCCCGCCACCCTCTCCGACGGCCGGCCGCTGACCGAGAAGATTTTTTATAATCTTTACCGGAGCGAGGGGCAAGAGTTCCGGCTTATTAATGACCAGCCTCTGACCCGGACGCGGTTTGAGGACCTGAATTTCTCTTTTGGACATACCTATCGCTATCTGGTGAGGAGCGTGGTGATGCGGGCCGCGGAATCCAGGGAGAGTGCGGATTCCGAAATCCTGGAGATAAAAGCGGTGGATCTGTTCCCCCCGGCACCACCGGCTGAGGTCAGAGCTCTCAGCGGGTCAGAAGGGGTGACCATTTCCTGGCTGCCCGGCCCGGAAAGAGATCTGGCCGGATACAGGGTATATCGGGCGAGGGAAGACAGCTCCGGGGAGGAAACTCCGGTCCTGCTGACTCCCGAGAATCTGACCGTCCCCGTTTTTCTGGACCGTACGGTTGAAAAGAATACCAGCTATGTTTATTCTATAAGCGCTGTGGATAATTCCGGGAATGAGAGCCAGGTGGCCAGAATTAGAGTAAAGACCTGAAAAATGAAAATTTACCGTTTTCGCTATCGAAAAAAGATATTATATGGATTGTTGAAAGAAGATGTCCTTTTCCCCATCCGGGGCTCAGTTTTCAGAAATTATAAGATCCAGGATAGTCCCATTCCCATCTCTGAGGTAATCCTTCTTCCTCCGGTCATCCCTTCCAAGATAGTCTGTGTCGGACGTAATTATCGCGAACATGCTGAGGAGCTTGGAAACCCCATCCCGGCTGAGCCGCTGCTTTTTCTCAAACCACCCAGCGCCGTCATCGGTCCGCAGCAGGCCATTGTCTATCCCCGGGCTTCCAGCCGGGTTGATTATGAGGGCGAACTGGCGGTGATCATCAAGAAGAAAGCCAGCCAGCTTGCGGAGGAAGCTCCCTGGCAGGAATACGTGCTGGGTTATTCCTGCTTCAATGATGTCACCGCCCGGGATCTGCAGATGAAAGACGTGCAGTTCACCAGAGCCAAGTCTTTTGACACCTTTGCGGCTGTGGGGCCGTGTTTGGTCACCGACCTTGACCCGGGAGCCGTTCAACTC
>CAZDZU010000288.1:0-2961 GCA_964509995.1 uncultured Eubacteriales bacterium
ATACCAGCGCGGTCGCAACGAAGAAATCATCGGTCAGGTGCTGAAGGGCCGTCCGCGGGACAGTTATTTCATCGCCACCAAGGTCAGAGAGGGCGAAAAATTTCTGGAGATGGTGGACATCAGCCTCCAGCGTCTGGGCCTTGATTATGTGGACATCCTTTATCTTCACAACCTCAGCCGGCGCGATAACGTCCTGGCCGAGGAAAACCTTAAGGTTATGGAGCAGGTCAAAAAATCGGGCAAAGCCAGGTTTATCGGCATCTCCACCCATTCCAACGAGCACGAAGTAATCAGGGCGATGCTTGAAGCTAAGATTTTTGATGTTGTCCTCACCGGATATAATTTCAGAAAAGACTACATAAAGGAACTGGATGCGGCCATTGCCGAGGCTGTGACCGCCGGTCTGGGAATAATTGCCATGAAAACCATGGCCGGCGCTTTCTGGGATAAACAGCGCACCCAGCCGATAAACACCAAAGCCGCCTTGAAATGGGCTCTCAACAATCCCAATATCACCACCGCCATTCCCGGGATGACCACCTTTGACCAGCTGAAGAGCAATCTGGAAGTGGTTAAGGACCTGAAGCTGACGCCGGAGGAACTTTATGACCTGAAACTCGGAGAAAGCGCGGTCGTCGGTGGACTCTACTGCCAGGGCTGCGAGCGCTGTGTACCGCAGTGTCCGAAGCGGCTGCCGATACCGGAGATGATGCGGGCTTATATGTATGCCTATGGATACAAAAATCTGGCCGCCGCTCACGAGCTGGTCAGCGAACTCAACCTGCCGGAAAATCCCTGCGCCGGATGCTCGAGCTGTTCGGTCAAATGTGCCTTTAAGTTTGATGTTCGCGACCGGCTGGTTGATATCGGCCGCCTGAAGGCGGTTCCGGCTGAATTTTTTGCCTGACGGTAGGAAACCGAAGAGCTGGCGCAAGCTGAAAAAACTGCGGCCGGATATTCTGTTTTCAAAATATCCATCCGCGGTCCGTTCCGGCTGCTAATTAAATAACGTTAATCAAGATTTTTCTACCTGGCATTTTTTCTTGAGAAGTCGGATCTCCGCCGCGTAAATTCATAAATTTTTAAATCTTACAATTGCGCCCCATTTCTTCCTTTAATGAGTTCACTGCCGCGCATAATCCAGCTCTGCCAGTCCGGACTTTTTCTATGATTTGCCAGGACCTGTTTATTTATCATATATTGGTCAGAAAGAATCTCTTGAACCCCGCAGCAAGGAGGTAAGCATAAGATGGAAAACAGGAACAGGATGTTTTGTTGTCTGCTCATTATTGCCGTGGTGATGGCTCTGGCTCTGCCGGCTGACAGCCAGGATCTGGGGGATCTGCTGAAGATAAAGAAAGGGCAGAGCCGGGCGGTTACTTCTTCCGACCCCAATCCGAACAGCAATGCCGACCGGATTAAAATTATTGCTCCCGGCGAAACCAGAGTCCTGGCCGATATTCAGGGCCCCGGAGTCATCAGGCATATCTGGCTGACTTTTAACGAAGCCCGGCCCAACTGGCTTGAGGCTGCCGGCTCGGCCAGGCCGGATGAGATTGTGCTCAGGATGTACTGGGATGGCGTCTCCGAACCGGCGGTCGAGGCTCCTCTGGGTGATTTTTTTGGTGCCGGGTTTGGCCGCCGTCTTGAGCTGAAATCGGTTCCGGTTCAGGTGGAAGGAGGCGATGGTTACAATTGCTACTGGCCGATGCCGTTTTACAAAAGGGCCCTGATCACGGTAACTAACGAAAGCCCGGGCAAAAACGTCCGCAGCTTCTATTATCATATCGACTACACCGAGGAACCGGAGCTTCCGCCCGGCACCCCTTATTTCTGCGCTCAGTACCGGAACGAGTTTCCCGAAAAGACCGGCCGGGATTACCTGATTCTCGAAGCCGAGGGCCAGGGGCATTATGTCGGGACGGTGATGTCGGTTCGCTCCCGCAGTCCGTTCTGGTTCGGCGAGGGGGATGCCAGGTTCTATGTTGACGGCGCGAGCAGACCGACCATCCAGGGAACCGGCACCGAAGATTATTTTCTGATGGCCTGGGGCCTGAACGAAACCCAGTTTCCCTATTTCGGCTGCACCTATATGAGCAGCGATTTTGAGGACCTGGGGACCGAATACTGCCTCTATCGCTGGCACATCGCCGACCCGGTCAGGTTTTCGAAATCACTGCGCTTTGAAATCGAACACACCGGCTGGATCACTGAAGACGAAACGGAAAGTGGCCGGGTTGAAGGCCATGTGGAACGGGAGGACGACATAGCTACCGTGGCTTTCTGGTATCAGGTTGGTCAACCGAAAAGGTTCACCCGGCTTCCACCCCTGGAGAAAAGAATATTTCCCAGTCTGGACATAATCTACGAAGGCCAGGTCCTCCTGCCAACCGCCAAACATTCACCGGCGGTGGTGGAGCTTCAGAAGGGCTATGACTGGACGGGTGAGGGACAGCTTCTTTTCCGGCCGGCTTCGGCTGAGCCTGTTCTGGAAGTTCAGTTTGAGGTCAGCAAAGAAGAATACCGCGGCCTGATTCTGCGCTGCACTTATGCTGACGATTATGGCACTTACCGGATTTTCCTTGACGGTCGGAATGTCCGCCAGCCGGAAGATTATATGGCCAGTCCCAAGCGGAGCGAGTTTGATTTTTATTCTCCGGTCCTGAAAGTCGGGGACATCTATCTCGGTAGCTTCAAGCTGGCGGCCGGTAAACACACCCTGCGTTTTGAATGCACGGGCAAAAATCTTATGTCAAAGGGAAACTATCTGGGGATAGATTCGGTCAGATTGCGCGAACGCTGGCTTAAAAAACGCAAGCTCCTATCGTGAAAGTGAAGCTGGCGCGGGGTTATTTCGTTATTGCCAGAAATGGATCTCTGGCCTCTGGCGTTAGTTAAATTTAATACGAAAAAAATAAAAGATTAAAAATCGGCGTGATTTTTGGTGGTAAGTCTTCTGAA
>CAZDZU010000289.1:0-2942 GCA_964509995.1 uncultured Eubacteriales bacterium
ATTATAAAGAGGCAATCTTAACCACAGGCAGGGTATTTAATTTAAAATATAAAGTAAAAATGGCTCCTCGGGCAGGACTCGAACCTGCAACCTAGTGGTTACAAGTGCCCCAGAATTTCTCCTGGGCTTGGACTATCTCATCACCCGCGCCAGTTGACTGGCGGGAGGGTGCCGGGCGCTTCCCCCGGAAAATTCCGGGGTACGGGCGAAACCCTAGTCTCTGCACCTTCCCTGGCCATCGCTGCCCAGGGCTTGGCTCAGGGTTACCATTCTTCGCAACCTGCGAAGGGCAGGCTTCCCTGAATTCACCCGGTTTTTCAACCACGGTTTCCCGTGGAAGCTGCGATAATCACAGCCACCCGCTCTGCCGATTGAGCTACCGAGGAGCAGGCTTCCTAATTTATAACAAAATTCTCCCTGATTTTCAATATCCCCGGCATAATCTAAGAAAGATGTTGAGATCCGAATTTGGCGACAAACCAAAACAGTTCAGAGAGTAGTCTTCCCTTTAGGGACTTTTTCAAAAGGGCATATTTTTTTCGAATATGGCCTCCGGCTGAGGCGCTCTGAATCCCGAAGGCAGAAATGCAGAAAATCAGCCCCAGCCTTACCAGAAATCTGTCGGGTTCGTTCAAGGAATTATCAGAAGTCCAGAGACGAAGGCGGCAACTTTAGCTTCCCATCCCTCCTCCAGGGGACCTTTCATTCCGGTCACATAGACTTTTTCCTCGGCGACTCTGACCAACCCCTTGGCTTCTAGGATCTCATTCATCACTGGCCTGACTTTCTGCCATTTAGCAATTTCTTCCTCGGTTGGAATGCGGCCGGTCTTTTTGTCGGGCCTGGGCGCTCCTTCCGTGGTCAATAATGCATATTTCGCGCCGGCCGGCAGTATGAGTTTTTTCAAAAATCTCCTCACGCAGCCCCTCGGCCGGCCCATCCGTCCCGGAGAGCTAAAAACATAAAGGTCGGCCGGCGGCATCTCTTTCGGCTTGGCCTTCTTTACATGATGGATATTAACGACCACCCCCTTCTCCCCCATCAGCCTCTTAAATTCTTCGGCCACCCTTAGGCCGTTGCCGAACTTTGAGCCATGAAAATATTCCACCGCTGAAATCTTTCCAGTTTTTTCCATTTTGACTGATCTCCTCCGATTGAATTAAAGGTTCCAGAAGAAAACCCGCTGTTTCCCGGAAAACTGTTTCTCAGGAATCCGTTAATGTTTCCCCTGCGGCCCTGAATCAAGTTTAGCTGATTCCCAGAGAAACATCAACAAATAAGAGCCGTGAAAAAGCGTTCATTCGACCTTCGGTCGGGAGGAATTGATAAACCGGAGCCAAGCTCAGAAGCGGTAGCTGGCCTGCTTGGCCACCTTGCGGTAGTCCTGGCCGGCGATGTTCACCACCTTGCACATTTCGTAAAGACGGCTGCGCAGCCGCACTCCGATTCTGTCCACCAGCGTTTCATCGCCCTTTTTGTAGTATGATTCACGACGGTCAGGCTCTTCTTCAATGTCCAGATAGTTAGAAGTAAAAATGGTCATGCGTTTCTGGTTATAGCGGTAATTGATGATGTAAAAAATTGTCTCTTCCACCCAGGCCGTCGGCCTCTTGGCACCCAGCTCGTCAAGAACCAGCACCTCACAATTAAAGACCGGAGCCAGAATGTCGGTTTCGCTGACCTCCGAATCAGGCGTGTAGCTGTTCTGGATGTCGCGAATAAGTTCCCGGAAGTCATAAAAAATGCAGTAGGCGCCCTTCTTCAGAATGAGCTCCCTGATGACCGCCACCGCCAGGTGTGTCTTCCCGACTCCGCAGGGTCCGATATAGAGCAATCCGACGTCCTGAGCCGGATAGTTCTTAACGAATTTTTTGGATATCTTCAGGGCGTCGCCCTGGGTCGGATGATGGGCCTCGTAATTGTCCAGAGTGCAATTTTCATAGCGTCTTGGAATCCGGGCCTGCCTCAGCAGAATCATGGCCTGTTGCTGGCTGAAACACTGACAGCGCCGGGCAACCGGCCCCTTCTCGGTTGATTTTACGACCCAGCCCGAGCCCTGGCAAACCGGACAAACTTTCTCTTCCGTCAATTCAGGTAACCTCGCAACTGTCTGAGTTTCTGCGACCTGGCCAGCTTGCGCATGGCCCGCTGTTCGATCTGCCTGATCCGCTCCCGGGTCAGGCCGAGACGGCCGCCGATTTCCTGCAGGGTCATCGGCTCGTCGCTATCCATTCCGAAGCGTAATTTTAGCACAAGAGCCTCGCGCTCATCCAGCTCGTTCAGGATTTCCCGGATCTGCTGTTCGATGGAGCTTTTTATGAGCTGGTACTCAACCGATGGTTCAAGCTCGTCTGATAACCGGTCCTCAATCTCCAGTTCTTCATCCTCGCTGATTTTATCGGAGAGCGACAGACCCTTTTCCTGGATGAGCTCCATGTCGGCCACCTCTTCCGGGGTGACCTTAAGACGGCCGGCCACTTCCTCCCGGGTGGGCTCCCGGCCGAGTTCTTTGCGCAGGAGCTCCTTCTCCTTATTCATCCGCGAAATCTTATCCGAAATCTTTTGCGGCAGGTTGTAGGAATGCGAGGCCTGGGACAGGGCGTGGACAATGGCCTGCCTGATCCACCAGACGGCGTAGGATATGAACTTTACATTGCGGTCGGGGTCGAAGCGCTGAGCCGCTTCCACCAGCCCCAGGTTGCCCTCGTTAATCAGGTCGAGAAGACTCAGGCCCATTCCCTGATATTTTTTTACATAAGAGACGACAAAACGCAGGTTTCCTTCGACCAGCCGGCGCAGGGCACCGGGGTCGCCTTTCTTCAGTCGCTTTCCGAGCTCCTTTTCTTCCTCTTCGGTGATGGGCGGGATCTTGGAGATTTCCTCAAGATAAAGCTTGATGTTTCGCGATTCCAGATAATCCTGGTACTTCATGAGAATAACCG
>CAZDZU010000290.1:0-2924 GCA_964509995.1 uncultured Eubacteriales bacterium
GGACGATGATTTCCATGGGATGCTAATCCTTGTTTTTTATTATCTGGGGCAGGGTAGCCGCGGCGACCGCCTGGCCGACCCGCCGGCTCTGTTCATCGGTCAGGTGGATTTCAATTTTTTCCCCGAGTTCCGGAAATTCTGTGGCCAGAACCCGTTCGGCTTCCTGCTTGATCAAATCGCCGCCCGAACTGGAAGTGACCCGACCCAGAATCATCAGGGTTTCGAAATCATAGAACAGAGAATAAAGCTGGGCGGCATAACCAAGGTAAATTCCTATGTCCTTGAAAATCCTGATAGCCCGTTCATCCTCCTTTTCGACCAGAGCCTGGACCTGTTTGAGTCTTTCCGGAAGTTTTATTTCTGGCGGGAACTTGAAGCCGGCGGCCTGGGCCAGTTTGTTTACCGCCTGCTGGGAGAAATACATGGCTCCGACTCCGCGGTCTCCCGACCATTCGTCCACGGCTGCCTCCGGGTTAAGGTCAACCGGGGCGAAGGCGAGTTCGTCCAGCCAGCCCGGAAGATGCCCCTTCCGGTTGAGATAGCCCCCGGCCTGGCTGGAGCCCATGGCAATGCCCAGGACGGCTGTCCGGTTGAGACTGAGATATCCGGCCAGGGCGGTGACCTCGCCGTCGTTGATCACCTCGAGCGGGACTCCCCATGCGGCTTTCATCTCAAGAAAGAGATTTTTCACTTTTTTTTCAAATAGCTCTCTTGGCACCGAGCGAAAGAGAGAAGCAATCCGGATCTGGTTGTTGATGTAGATTCCGGCCGCACTGCCGCCGATGGCCTCCACCCGGGGCAGGTTAGAAGCGGCCAGCTTCAGACCCTGCTGTAAATGCTGGCGGTGATATTCCGGGTCAGACTGTTCCTGGGGATTCCAGGGAATCTCCTGACTGAATACCACCCGGCCTGCCATCACCGCCGCCACCTTGAAATCACTGGCCCCGAGGTCAAAACCAAGACGGCAGCCGTCGAGGTGGCCGCCCAGCGCCAGTGGATTATCTGAGTCCACGGGCAATTCTCCCGGCTCTACCCGGACCACCTCAAATGGCCGTTCGTAGACTGTGCTCATGAGGTTGACGTCGAATTGCCTTTGACCGTGACCTGAATAAAGCTCTCTCAACCGGAAAAAAATTTCTTCCGGTCCCTGAAAATATATTTTCCATCCGCCTTTCTGCCAGAGCAGAAACTTGGCCAGTCTTTCCACATAGGTTAAGGTCAGTGGCCAGGTCTCGGGTGAAAGCGGAAGAATTTTCGTCTTCCAGCTGGATATAAGACCGTTTTCTCTTTCTATGGCCAGTCCGATTTCTTCCGGACTGCCGGCAGCTTTTTCCCGGTACCAGGAAATAAATTTGCCCAGCGGCAGAAAGCCGGGGTCATAGGCAGGTTGGAGAAGGGGGCTCGTTTCTTTTACCATTAATTGATAAGCCTCAGCATTCATTTTTCACCTCAGAATTAAAATTATAACAGGATTCTAATTTGATGACGAACAGAAACTAGCAGCCGGTGACCCGGCCCGGGTCAGATTTCAAACCATGACCGGGATGATTTCTGTGATATCATTACCCCGATTGGATTTTTTAGAGAGCCGTTTTTTAGACCAGGATTCCCCTCTGTCAGGTTGACAGACCTGGGCACCTTAAAATAGGATTACAGTGAAAATGAACTCAAAAGACAGTCTCAGAATAAAAGAAAACAGCCTGAACAAATATTTGCTTCCGGCTCTGGTATTTTTAATTTTTGTTCTCTTTATCCCATTCAACCTGGAATCGCAGAAGAGAATCAGCCGCCCCTTGAAACCAGGTGAAGAAGGACGGGGGCCCTGGTGGATGAAGGCTACGGCCCTGACTCCAGATGGACGCCTGCCCGGGCTTAAATCCCGTAAGTGGTGGAAAAAGTCCCTGGAGCTCAAACCGGGCGAGACACTCATGCTGGAAGAAGGCGGGGAAGCCCGGGACCGGATGGCCATCCGACTGGAAAGTTATGAGCTGGAGGATGGACAGAGAGTTGAAGTCCTGGTCTTGGTCATAGATGATGACGGGAATGAAAGCCTGAAGTCCGGCGGCGATTATCACGATGATTGTTATCTCTATGACCTTAATCGTGATGGTCAGGTTGACCTGATGGTTGATTATACCGATGAGAACAGGGACGGGCAGGCTGATTTCCTGGAAATCAGGTATTTTGAAAGAGGTTATCTGACCAGAGCCTGGATCGGATACGACTTTGAAAACATCGGCGAAATCATCAGTTTCAAAAATCCCCTGGAACTGATGTCCGAAATTTTCACCCAGAACCTTAACGGGAAAAAGCTTCACTTCCAGAATATTTATAATCAGGCTCTGAGAAGCTGGCGACCGTCAGGAGTCTGCCCGGTGGCCAGTTTTGACCTTAACGATGATGGATTGACAGACCTTCTCGTCCGGGTCAACCTGGGAAGCGAAGGTGGAAGTCCGGTAATAGCCTCCCTGGAAATCAGTCTCGACGCCGACCGCGGAAATGGTCAGGATGCTCCCTTCCACTATGATTTAGGCCTGACTCTGGCTGGCAAGCATCCCTTTGATTTCAATGAATACCGGATCTTTTCACCAGAAAGGAGGCCACCCCAGGAAGTTTTTTCTGTCCCCTATGAAAAAATAAGCCGTCTGATCAGTGACCTGGAGGTGTCCGAAGCCGGCTTTTCCTGGCGGGAATACCGGGACGATAATCTGGAAGCCAACCCGAAATGGAAAGAGCAGGAAGGACAGGGGATAGGCTGGTCCGGCGAGCGTCGGGTGCTGCCTTCGGCTTCAACCTGCTTTCAGAAATGGAATGTCAGAAGAGAAATAGCCTCCGTCGGGGGGCCGCTTGAATTGTACTACAGCGAGGTTGACCACAGGATTCACCTGTTCCGGGCAGAAGAGGGCTGGCTGCCCATAGGATAC
>CAZDZU010000291.1:0-2920 GCA_964509995.1 uncultured Eubacteriales bacterium
AGGGCCAGGCTGTTGCATCGGAAATCTCTCCTTTCCAGGTCTTTTTCCAGGGGAAGGTAAGGGTCAGCCTTGATTATGAAATCCTTATGGCCGCGTTGCTGCCCCTCGGCTGTCTGACTGGGCTCGTCCCGCCGGGGGAGAGCAATATCGTAGGTGTGCCCGTCAACCGTGAACTTGATGACCCCGAAGCTTTTTCCGACCAGGTCCACTTTTCCCCGGGGTTGCAATTTCTTGATTATTTCATCAAGGGGATGTCCCTGGACCAGCAGGTCGACTTCCTCGGTCAGGACTCCACGCAGTCTGTCCCGGACAAAGCCCCCGACGGCATAGATGTCCGGGCCAAAAAGCTGGACAAATAACCGCCGGTGACGGAAGTCGGCCTTTAATTTCTTCATCAATGGTATTTTACCTATTTTTTAGCCTGTTTGAAGACCCGCAGTCCCGTATACTCTGCCGGTGGCGGCAAATAGGCTTCAGCGGCTTTTGAACGGTGAACAGCGCTCAGTCCGAGCACTTTGCCCTTACCGTCTGTGTCCGTAGCCCATTCGGCCACACTTCCACCCAGGCCGAAAATCAGGCTTTCGGTCGCCGGGGAGAACCGGTCCACGGGTAGCAGCAGGGGAGCCTTGCCCTTGAGACTGGCCAGGATCCGGCCCAGCAATCTGGCGTCGTCGAAGTTTACCGGATAACCGGCCCAGTAATCCAGGGTGTTGTCTTCACCTGAGGCCACGGCCTGAAGTTTCCGGGCTTCCTCTTCGGTCGGCAGCCGGTAGTTTTCTCCGGTCAGCTGGCTCAGCCAGCGAACATAGCTCTGGGCCCGGTCAAAGGTAATTCCGGAAACCGGGTAATTTTCTGTGCCCGGCTCGAATTGATAGCCGGGGTCAAAAGCCTTCCACTGGGCCCTGGTAACCTCAAACCGGCCGACTTCCAGGTCTGCCCACCTGACTGTTTCCGGTATCAGTTTGCCCTTCACCAGCAGACCGTAAGAACGTCCGCTCCGCCCGAATTTCTGAGCTTTCAGGGCCAGGTCGAGGGGCGAACCTTCTTTCAGGGCTTCATTTTCAGGGCGAAGGGTCTTAAAGAAATGCTTATCAAACCAGGCCAGTTCTTCTTCCATCTTGCGCCGCTGGTGGCTTAACTTGCGCAGTCCATGGGGCTCACCCGGGAAAATGATGAAGCGCACCGGGGCCTGGCCGATTTCTTTCAGAGCGCGATAGTGCTCCATCCCCTGACTGAAAGGAACGCTGGTGTCTTCTGTTCCGTGAAATATGATGGTCGGGACTTTCATGTCCTTGAAATGAAACAGCGGCGATTTTTTGATGTAGTAATCGGGCCTTTCCCAGGGTGGCCCGAGCAGATAATAATTATCGAAGCTGACTCCGAAAGCACAGGTCCCGTAGTCGCTTATCCAGTTGACATCTGCCGCCCCGATACCGGCCACCTTGAAGCGGTCTGTCCAGACAGCCAGGCCGATGCTCAGGATGCCTCCGTTTGACCAACCCATGGTGCCCAGCCGGTCCGGGTCCACCAGTCCTCTGGCCACCAGATTATCAATGCCCTTGAGCATATCCTCGATTTCGTACTCGTAATAGTGATCGCGTATGGATTCCGCAAATTTCTGCCCGTAACCCATCGAGCCGTGATAATTGGGCATCAGGACAAAACAGCCTTTCTGGGCCAGGATATTTGGATAATAGGCATATGATTCTTCATAAGCGTCCATATCGATTCCCATCGGTCCGCCGTGAATATTGAGGAACAGGGGATATTTCTGGCCCGGCTGGTATTCGTGGGGATAATAAAGGATTCCTTCGATTTCATCGCCCAGAGCGCCCCTCCATTTGATGACTTCGGTCCGGGCCATTTTCCTGCTCTGAAGATGGGCGTTGAGTTCGGTCAACTGCTTTTCGGTAATTATTCTGTTATCTTCCAGCCGGCCGACAAACCACTGCGGTGGCCTGGAAGCGGTGGTGTGGGCGTATACCAGACGGTTGCCTTTCATCTGCAGACTCAGGTTGAAAAGGTGCGGACAGTGGTTGCCTTCTAACTCCCGGTGAATAATACCTTCTCCCTGACGGTAATAACGACGCCATCTGGGCACCGCCCCGCTGGCCAGAAAAGCGACAAATCCATCCTCCCGGACCTCAAGTCCCATGCCCATCAGCCCCCATTCCCAGTCGAGGTTAATTTCCCTGTGAGTACCACTTTTCAGGTCATAATAGTAAAGGAATTCAGCCCCGGTGGTTTCATTGACCGGGTCGACAGTTTTCATTACCGTAAAATAAAACCCCTGGTTGTTGAGGTCCCAGTAAATTCCGGATGGTTTGAAAAAGGGGTCGGGGAAAATTTCCCGGCTGGATTTATCCTGAAGATTGACCAGAAAAAACTTCGGCTTGACCCTCTTGTCCACTTCATAACTCAGACTCTGGTTGTTCCTGGTAACCACCAGTTTTTTGTCCGGGGAAAGCTCAAAGCTGGTGATCTGGTCCAGGTTGTCGGTCAAACGCTGCCAGGTTTTCTCCTTAAGGCAGTAGATGAACAGCCGCTGGGGAATCATATGTTCCTGGTCTTCATAGACAATCGAGTCATCTTTCTTTTCTTTTTCTTTTATTTCCCGCAGGGTCTTTGGCTCCCTAGCCAGTATCAAAAAATGGTCGTTATCAACCCAGTCGTAGCCGATCACTCCGAACTCCAGGCTGGTAACCTTCCAGGGTTCGCCGCCCCTCAGGTCGAGCAACCACAGCTGTTGTCCCTTGCTCTCGTCTTCCCTGGAGGCGCTGTCTGAAGTGTCCACCCGGCTGCTCAGGAAGGCAATCCGCTGCCCGTCGGGCGACCACCTGGGCCGGGATTCGGAAGAATTACCCCTGGTCAGTTGAAAGGCAGGTTGTTCCCGGTCCAGATAGTTCAGAAAGAGATGGGC
>CAZDZU010000292.1:0-2893 GCA_964509995.1 uncultured Eubacteriales bacterium
GCCTATAGCCTGTCCGGTTTTGGCCGCTTCAGAGGAAACATTTATTATCAGAGGGGCACCCTGGCCATATCCCTGAGAATCATTCCCCTGGAAGTCAGGACCATCAGGGGATTGTTGCTGCCCGAGGTGCTGGAAAAAATTGCCTTCTATCCGCGCGGCCTGGTTCTGGTGACCGGAACCACCGGAAGCGGCAAAACCACTACCCTGGCGGCTATGATTGATTATATCAACACTTACCGTCGTGAAAACATCATCACCATTGAGGACCCGATCGAGTATCTTCATAAGGACAAGAAGAGCACCATCAGTCAGAGAGAAGTGGGCATGGACGTTCTGAATTTCTCCCGGGGGTTGAGAGCCTGTCTGCGTGAAGACCCGGATGTCATTCTGGTCGGTGAAATGAGAGACCTGGAGACTATCGAAACCACTCTGCTGGCGGCTGAAACCGGCCATCTGGTTTTAAGCACTCTTCATACTCTGGATGCGCCGGAAACCATCAACCGCATCATCTCTACCTTCCCGCCCCATCATCAGAGACAGATCAGGCTGCAGCTGGCCAGCGTGCTCAAAGCGGTTATATCCATGCGCCTGGTCCCCAGGATGGACGAACAGGGCCGGGTGCCGGCGGTGGAAGTAATGATTAACACGCCGTTTATAGAGGAATGTATTCGCGAACGCGAAAAGACCGGGCTAATCCGGGATGCCATCACCACCGGGGTATCCCAATACGGAATGCAGACTTTTGACCAGTCAATATATCAATTATACAGGGATGGTTATATCTCGTTCGAGCAGGGCATCAAGTACTCTTCCAATGCGGATGCCTTCAAACTGAGGGTTATGGGGGTCCAGTCTACCCTGGACATTGCGCTCGAACAGATGGAAAAGGAAATGGTCAAGGTGGAGAGAGTCGAAGGAGGGCCGGAAGAGGAAAGTTAGAGGACGATGAAAGCAAATGAGATCAGAACTGCTTTTCTGGAATTCTTCGAGAAAAAAGGCCACCGGGTAGTTCCCAGTTCTCCCCTTATTCCCAAGGACGACCCCACGCTTTTATTCACCAATGCTGGTATGAACCAGTTCAAGAACATTTTTCTTGGACTGGAAAAACGCAGCTACAACCGGGCGGTTTCCATCCAGAAGTGCCTGAGGGTGAGTGGCAAACACAACGACCTGGAGCAGGTAGGCCGCACCCCAAAGCATCATACTTTTTTTGAAATGCTGGGGAATTTTTCCTTCGGCGATTATTTTAAGAGAGAAGCTGTAGCTTTTGCCTGGGAGCTGGTGACCGAAGTCTATCGTTTGCCGGCTGAAAGACTCTATATAACGGTCTACCAGGATGACGACGAGGCTTTTCGCCTCTGGAACCGGGAAGTGGGCATCCCGGCTGAAAAGATTTTTCGTTTCGGCAAGGAAGATAATTTCTGGGCCATGGGCGAGACAGGGCCCTGCGGACCCTGTTCTGAAATTCATTACGACCTGGGTGAGGATATTGAGCCGGGCTCTCCTCAGGAACTGATTCAGGGGGGCAGCTACCGGTTTGTTGAACTCTGGAACCTGGTCTTTATGGAATTTTTCCAGGACGAGCAGGGTCGGATGCACCCGTTGCCCAGGCCGTCAATAGATACAGGCATGGGTCTGGAAAGGATGGCGGCGGTCCTCCAGGGCCGGAGAAGCAATTTCGAGACCGACCTGTTCACCCCGCTGATTCAGGCTATTGCCCGGGAAACTAACCAGGAATATCCGACCGGCGGGGAAACCGACGTCTGGATCAGGATTATTGCCGATCATATCCGGGCCATTACCTTTCTGATAGGAGACGGAGTAACTCCGGCCAATGAAGGCCGGGGCTATGTGCTGCGGCGGTTGATCAGGAGAGCTTTCCGGCGGGGCAACCTGCTGGGGCTGGAAAAACCATCTCTTTACCGGCTGGCCGGAACGGTCGTAGACATAATGAAGGATGCCTATCCGGAGCTAATGTCAAACCTGTCATATATCAGCCGGGTTTGCCTGGCCGAAGAGGAACGTTTTATCTACACCCTGAATTCTGGACTTCGCTACTTTGAGCAATATGCCGAGGAAGCTTTAGCCTCCGGGGGCAGGGTCATTCCCGGAGACAGAGTTTTTAAGCTCTATGATACTTTCGGCTTCCCGCTCGACCTCTGCCAGGAGCTGGCCCGGGAAAAGAACCTGGAGGTGGACGAGGCCGGTTTCCAAAAAGAGCTGGAAATTCAGAAGGACCGGGCCCGGCAGTCCTGGGAGGGAGAGGCCAGATTCAGGGAGAAATCGGTCTACCAGAATTACCGGCATCTGAAGATAGAGCCGGTTTTTTATGAAACAGCCGAGGTGGCCGAAACCGAGGTCCTGGCCATTCTGAGAAACGGTCAGCCGGTAAACTCGTTGAAAGAAGGAGAGGAGGGCGAAGTTATCCTTTCGGTTACTCCCTTCTACGCTGAAGCCGGCGGCCAGGTGGGGGATTCCGGAGTGCTGAAAAGTTCTCATAGTTCGGCGGTAGTCGAAAACACTTTCGCCCCCTTTACCGGACTTATCGTTCATAAAATCAAGATGCTGGCCGGAGAGCTTAAAACCGGTCAGGTAGTGGAAGCGGTGGTCGATGCTCTCAGGCGCAAAGCCATCAGCCGCAACCACACGGCCACCCATCTCCTCCATGCTGCCCTGAGGCAGATTCTGGGTGACCACGTCCGGCAATCGGGTTCACTGGTCAGCCACCAGCGCTTCCGGTTTGACTTTACTCACTTTGCTGCTCTGAGTGAAGAAGAAATAGAAAAAGTGGAGAGGCTGGTCAACGAAAAGATTAGGGAAAATCTGCCGGTAACAGTTAAAATTACCACCCTCGAAGAGGGCCTGGCTGAAGGGGCCATGGCCATCTTTGAAG
>CAZDZU010000293.1:0-2848 GCA_964509995.1 uncultured Eubacteriales bacterium
AGAATTTCGGCAAACTAAAAACGGCCAGCTTCAGATTAAAAATCCCCGTTATAACTTTGACCTCCTGGCCAAAGAGGGAGAAACCAGAAGAAATCCCTGGCTGACCTTAAACGTCAAGGGCCGTAGATTCTATTATTATGTCTGTTTGCTTCGCGAGCAGGCCTGCAAAAAAGATTATGGTTATGTGGTTGTGGAAGGAGAGCTGCTGCTGGAAAACGGAAGGACGCTGGTCATTGCCCGCGCCTATTCCATACCCTGGAAAAGTTATGCTGCTGAATATTACCAGAAGGGCGACCTGCACTTCAAAAAAGGAAGTTACAGCGTCGGCGGAGCAAGCTCCACCGCAATTTATGAGCTCATCATGTAAGAAGGCCGTGAGGATTTTATATAAACAGGTGCGAAAATGGTCATTGAAAAAATAAAAAACACAAAACATACGCAGGCTCTGTTAACCTGGACAATTCTGTCCATTATTCTTCTTTTTCCCGTCGCTCAAACCTGCTTCAGCCAGGAATGCGAGGGCACGCAGTTCAGGACAGATGACAGAGGTCTGGTCTATGTGCCCAAAGGCGAAAAAGCGACTCTCCTCATCAACGGAGTCTGGTGTGAATGCTGGGGCTGCGGCGATTGCGTCCCGATTTCTAATTCGGGGAGGCGGCCTTCAATCGAGCCCCGGAGTCTGTCCCGAAGAGAGCAAAGGCTATCCGACGAGGAGATAATCCAGATGATAGAAAGGGCTAAAGCACTGGCGGCGCCGGTTGAAGCCCAGGATGAGGCCCGGAGGAAGACCGAGTTCCTTGCCTTTCAGGACAGGATTAGCCTCCTTTCCAGAGAGCTCAGGAGCCTGCAGGATGGCTCTCTCACCCAGTTCACCAGCCTCAAGCTCAGGCTTCAGGACCTGGCCGAAAAAGCCACAACCATTAAAGAAATGGGCCAGATAGCCCGGTGGTCGCTCCAGGCCGCAGACAACGCTTTTTCTTCTCCCGAATCGGCCAGGGAGAAAGCTGGCTGGGGCTTTGATGACTGGGCCCGGTCGTCACCGGTTCCGGACCTGAGCCAGCTCATTACGGAAGTGCCGCTCCCGGAAACTCAGACCCCTCAATTCCAGGCTTTTAGGTACATTTCCAACTGGGCCGGGGATATGTATACAAAGATCCTGCGGCTCAATGAGAAGCAAATAGAAACCATAAAAAAAGGCCATGAAATCGAGAATAAAATACGGGACATGAGGTATAAGCCGATTCCCCTGACTACAAACGCCGCTGAAGAAGAGAGAAAAAAACAGGAAGCCATAGCCGACCTGGAAAGACAGGCAAAAGCTCTGTTGAAAGAAGCGGAAGAAATGGGCCAGAAAGCTTTTGAATATTCCACGGAAGTCTTTAAGATGGAGCAGGAGTTCTCCAGACTGATTGAAGACCCGTCTAAGTGTTCACAATTCCTCGAGGAGCGTACGGGGATTAAATAACCTGACAAGGCCGAGATGAGAGAAATACGAAATTTCTCAATAAAGAAGTTTTTGGGCCTGGCTCGTCCGGCAGCCATAGGGATTTTATTGTTTATTTCACTGATGGCTTTGGGGCAGGGTGGGCTGGCCTCGACCCCGGCTCCGGCCCGGAACAAACCGTTCCTTCTGAGCGTTTATTTTAAGGCCGGCGAGCTTAAAAATATGGCCGAGCAGGCTATTGCCAGGCTGGAAATCGAGATCCAGAAAAACAGAGACACTGCGGCCAGAGCCAGGCAGCTGATGGAGCTGGCCGCCGGGCGCAGCGACGAGAATGCCAGACGGGCTGAGCAAACAGCAGCCCGGGCCCTCAGGCTGGCGGAAGAATCGCAGGCCAGAAATGAGCAGTCTCTGGCTGAATGGAAGATGCGCAAAGCACGAGCCGAAAAGTCGATGTCCGCTGTAATGGGCCTTCTAACCTCAGCTTCAGGAGGCGGGGAAAATATACTTGGTTCCGTAACTGATATCAGCGGCCAGGCTGAAATTCAAAAAAAAGACGGCTCCTCCCGGGTCCTGAACGCTGAGACGCCGGGTTTCCTGGAATCAGGCGACAGGATGAAAACGACCGACGGAAGGGCAGAAGTTCAGCTTCTCGGCGGTCGGGCTGCTGCTAAGCTCGACCGAAATTCGGAGCTTGAAGTGCTCGGCGATAGCTCCGAGGAGCAGAGCTTCGAATTGCTCAGGGGGCGTTTCCATGGCCTGGTTGAAAAGACGGACGGTTTTCTGGCCAGGCTCAAGCAGGGGATGGAAGCGTATCAGGAGGACCTGTCTGCCATCAAAGACCTGTTTACAGACGATGAGCTCAGAGCAGATGTGGAGAAGAGGCTGAAGCTGTATTTCAGAGCATTAGAACAGGGGCAATTTGAAACATATCGAAAGGTAATTGCTGTGATTTGTGTCAGGGGTACAGAGTTCACGGTCAGACGATTTGAGGATGGCGGCTGGGAACTCTGGGTGCTCGAAGGCGAAGTCGAAGTCACCTTGCCGGGGAACGATAGGGTCATCCCTGTTAAGGCTGGATATAAGTGTGCCTTCCAGGAAGCCGGGCTCAGCGAGCCTGTCTTGTTCGATTCCATTGATAAGTGGTGGGAGAAGTGAAATCGGCCGAAATTTTTAGCCCGCTATCTTTGCTGCCTTTGGCTGGAAAAAAGACGGCCATGTGTGGATTCCTGCTCCGTAAGCCTCTTGATTGCAGCAATGCGGTGATGCTTTAGGTCCGTGAGAATGAAATGGAAATTACCAGAAGATTCAAGGGGAAGAAGACAACAGGTGCAATCCTCATCCGCAACTCCTGGGGTGCTTCCTGGGGAGATGGCGGCTATGGTTGGCTTCCCTACGATTATGTGC
>CAZDZU010000294.1:0-2833 GCA_964509995.1 uncultured Eubacteriales bacterium
CCATAGCCCAGTGTTATGGGGGCATGCGCAGCGTCAAGTGCATGATGTGGGAATGCTCTGCCCTGGACCCAAATGAAGGTATCCGCTTCCGCGGCTACACCATTCCCGAAGTCCGGGAAAAGCTGCCCAAGGCTCCGGGCACCGATGAACCCCTGCCCGAAGGTATGTTCTACCTGCTGCTGACCGGTGATATCCCGACCTACGAAGATTGCCTGGCCATCACCGAAGAGTGGCGCAAGAGAAGCGAACTCCCGAAGTATTTGATCGACGTCCTGAACACCGTTCCGGCCGATACTCACCCGATGACCCAGTTTGCTCTGGCCATTCTTCAGCTGCAGAAAGAATCGATCTTCGCCGAAAGATACCGCCTGGGCATGCACAAGCTGGACTACTGGGACCCGATGTACGAGGATGTGATGAACATCCTGGCCAAGCTCCCGGCCATTGCCGCTTACATTTATCGCCGCAGCTATAAGGGCGGAAAACACATCCCGGCTGACCCCAAGCTTGACTGGGGGGGCAACTTCGCTCACATGCTGGGTGTCACCGACGACCCGGCCTTCAAGGACCTGATGAGGCTCTACCTGGTGCTTCACTGCGACCACGAGGGCGGCAATGTCTCGGCTCACACCTGTCACCTGGTGGGTTCGGCTCTGTCCGACGCTTATTATTCGCTTTCAGCCTCGATGGATGGCCTGGCCGGGCCTCTGCACGGACTGGCCAACCAGGAAGTCCTGCGCTGGATCATGGAAATGATGGAGAAAATAGGGCAGGAGCCTACCAAGGAACAGATCAGCCAGTATATCTGGGACACCCTGAATGGCGGCAAAGTCGTACCTGGTTATGGCCATGCCGTCCTGCGCAAGACCGACCCGCGGTTTATCGCCCAGAGAGAATTCGCCCTTAAACACCTGCCCGATGACCCGATCTTCAAGGTGGTCAGCAAGGTGTTCGAAGTGGCTCCGGACATCCTGACCAAGCACGGCAAAGCCAAGAATCCCTGGCCAAACGTCGATGCTCATTCTGGCTGTCTGCTCTGGCACTACGGGGTCACCGAATACGACTTCTACACCGTGTTCTTCGGCGTCTCCAGAGCCATGGGCGTTCTGGCCCAGCTGATCTGGGACCGAGCTCTCGGACTGCCGATCGAGAGACCCAAGAGCGTCACCACCGAGTGGATCGAACAGTTCATCGCTTCCCAGCAGGCACCCAAAGCCTGAGAGATAATCGTTTGAGCAGAAAAGGGCTGTCCTCCGGGACAGCCCTTTTCATTTTAAAGTGAGATGACAGACACCCGGCCTTATAAGGTGTCGCGTGAAAAGAATCTTTTGCCGGCAGAACCAGAAAACTTTTATTCCGGTCCTGCCGCCAGACACCTTTTCCTGCTTTCAATTTCCCGGTTCTTCTCCTGTGCCCTCCATTTCCGGCCCCGCACCCGGGACGGGTGCTAGGTGAGGTTTTTACGGCACCAGATCATATTTATTTTTTCCTGGCAATTGTCCCGGCGGCAGGACGATAAAAAATCCATTTAGCAGGCTCATATTTTAAGAAAATCTCTTTTATGCTAATATAACGAGCACGATGGGAGGTTACCATGGAATATAAAATCATGATGATCGGCTGCGGAACAGTCGGCCAGGGACTGCTGGAAATCCTGCACCGTAAAGCTGAATTTCTCCGCGACTGTCACGACTTTGAACCCCGGGTCGTGGCCATCACCGACATGATGAAGGGCACGGTTGTCGCTCCGGAAGGTTTGCAGATTGACCGATTGCTGGAGACACTCAAAGCGGGCAAAAAGCTCAATGATTATGACGGCCCCAGGCAAAAAACCGAAGACTACCTGGAGCCGCTGGACCTGATAGAGCAGGTGGAAGCGGATATCATGGCCGAGATGACCTATACTGACATTAAGACCGGTGAGCCGGCCACTTCCTACATCAAGAAAGCCCTGCGGACCGGAAAACATGTTGTTACCTCCAATAAGGGCCCGGCCGCCCTCCACTACGCCGAGCTTCAGGAGCTGGCCCGTGTTAATCGCCGGCATTTCCGGATCGAAGGAACTGTCATGAGCGGGACTCCTGTCTTTCATCTCTTTGAAAACGGGCTGGCGGGAAATGAACTCAGACAGGTCAAAGGAATTCTGAACGGGACCACCAATTTCATCCTCAGCAAGATGGAAATGGACGGCCTGGAATACGATGAAGCTCTGAAGCTGGCCCAGCAGCTGGGTTATGCCGAGGCCGACCCGACGGCTGACGTAGAAGGTTTTGACGCCGTGGCCAAGGTGGTCATCCTGGCCAACGCCCTGATGGGCGGCAAGATCAGGCCGGCCGATGTCCAGCGCCGCGGCATCTCACATCTGAGAAAAAAAGATATCCAGGAAGCCAGAGAAGCCGGGTTGAGATACAAGCTGATAGCCAGTGTCAGGAAAGACGGCGATAAAATCGAAGCCAGCGTGGCTCCGGAAAAATTGCCGCTCACTGACCCTCTGGCCGGAGTCATGGGCGCTCAAAACGCCCTGACCTTCGAGACCGACCTCATGGGGAAGGTGACGATCCAGGGAGCCGGCGCCGGGCGCATAGAAACCGGATTCTCCATACTTTCCGATATGCTGGCCATCGCTCGCTGCCAGAAAAAGTAAGAACCCGGAATAAAACCAACGCCTCTTTTCCCCGATTTGCCGGCAAAAATCGTTTTTCAAAAATCTTGACCACCCTCAAACTAAAAATCAGCGGTCGGCCGCAGTCCGGGAAACCTTATTAAATTATGGGGATACTTCCATCCGACAATGATCCCCTACAAAATTGTCGGGAACCAGGCAATTTTGTCT
>CAZDZU010000295.1:0-2832 GCA_964509995.1 uncultured Eubacteriales bacterium
CGCCGGAAGAGCCGTAATAACTGGCCTCCATTATCTGCCGGCTCAGGTCAACGTAAGCTGTCCCGTCGGAAGTTACAAAAACCTGTCTGAGCCGGGTGGTTTCAGGCAGAGTGCTCAGCAGCCCGGACCTTGAGCCTTTGATCAATTCTTCCACCACCGCCCGGGCCTCCTCGTTCAGGGTTCCGGCTCTGATTTCCCTTTCTTCCGGATGAAGAAGGCTGTCGCTTTCAGACATGAAGAAAAGAGTAACCCTCTTCATCTTTACTTCCTGAACCTGGCCCCCACCGGAAGCGGAGACGGACGGTCCGGCCTGATGCCTGATTTTCTCCCGGCGACCGCCGAAGAAAAAGACCAGCAGCACGACCACCAGTATCCCCAGCAGGATGAAAAGAGTCGTCAACTTTTTCTTTTTGCGCTTCATGGTTTCTCGTAAAGCTGCAGAAAACGGTTCAGGCCCCGGTAGATGGCCTCAGCCACCCTGGCCTGAAAATCCTCCGATTGCAGCTGCTTTTCTTCTTCCGGATTGGTTATGAAAGCCACCTCCACCAGAATGGCCGGACAGGCGGCGCCGGTCAGAACCTTGAAGGGAGCCTGCTTGACCCCACGGTTCCTGGTGTTCAGCAGCTCGTTGAGCTCCTGCTGCACAAAATCGGCCAGCTGGCTGCTCTGCTTGAGGTAGGCTGACTGGGCCATGTCCCATAGAATGAGCTTCAGGTCATCGAAGTCTTTTTCCGGCACCCGGTTTTCCAGCTCGGCCGAATTGTTTTCGAAGTAGGCCAGCCGGCGGGATTCTTCGTCGCTGGCATTCAGGCTCAGAAAAAAAGTCTCCGAGCCGGTGGCTTTTACCCGCCGCGAACCGTTAACGTGAATACTGATGAATAAATCAGCTTTGTTGTTGTTGGCGATGGCCGAACGCTTTCCCAGAGGCACAGAAAGGTCGGCTTCCCGGGTCATCACCACCCGGTACTTCAGCCCGCGCTCGATTGCTTCTTTCAGTTTTCTGGAAACAGCCAGGGTCACATCTTTTTCCAGAGTTCCATAGACTCCTTTAGCTCCGACTTCGTTTCCTCCATGTCCCGGGTCGATGACAATCGTTCTGACCTGCTTTTTCCCGCCCGGAGCCTGAAGGCCGCTCTGTTCGGTTGTGACTGTCGTCTGGGGCTGGGGCTGGGCCTGAGTCTCGGCCGGCTTTTCAGGAGGAGCAGGCCTCGTTTCGGCCACGGCTTTTCTGGCCTCCCCGGCTCTAATCTCAACCGTCAGCTCAAAAGGGTCCCAGCGGGCCGATTGGGTGTATGAGAAATCAGCGCTTCCGGCCTTGATCAGCAACAGGTAAGCCTCGGGGGATTTGGCCAGGTCTATTGACTGGATCAGACGGCTGGTGAATGGCCTCCGGTCGTAACGCAGCCCGCTCAAGGAGCGGAAGGAAACGGTCAGTATATTTCCGGATTTTCTCAAGCTGTAATTGAGGGTGGAGCCGGAGCTGATTTTAATTCGGGCTCCGGTGTTTATGTCCTGCACCTCGACTCTGATCACCGGCACCAGCTGGGTCTTTTTCTGAGCCTGGGCGGGGAAAAGAATCAAACAGCTTAAAAATACTACCGACAAAAAGACTATTATTATGGCTCTGTCTGCTCTGGGCATCTCGTCTTCTTCATTTCTTTATATATAAAAAATGGTGGAGGCGGCGGGAATCGAACCCGCGTCCGAAGGCATTCCACAGCCAGCCTCTACAGGCTTATCCTCTTCAGTACATCTTGTTGAGCGCTTCTCGAAGAGGAAGAGCGTCGCTCAACCAGCCCAAGTGGTACTTCATCCGCCGGACCCTGAGCACGCCCGGCAGACTATCCTGCTGGTCGGCGTCTCTTCAGGCCCGCAGGAAAGGCCTCAAGAGACGGCTGCACTTTCTATCAGGCAGCGACTGCAACAGGTTCTGCAGTTAATTGTTTCCCACCTGTTTAACGAGGTTGATGGGACCTCGGCCTGCAGCTTCTGTTTCACTACCTCCGTCGAGTCCATTTCGCCCCCGACATTTTTTAATTATAAGGGGAAACTGAGGAGATTGTCAATTAAAGTAATTCAACCAGCCTGCAAATTAGCCGGGACAAACCTTTTAGACCAGATATAATTTAGTCCACATAAAATGAAGATCATATATGTTTCCATTATGGTTTAGTACGGGCCCTGATAAGGCGCTGAAATATGCCCTTCTATAAAAAAACGAGATAATTGTTTATTAACAAAAAATTAAATGTTCTTACTGCCTGAAAAGTTCTGGCTGAACTCCTTGATCAACCCGACAATGTCATCAGCTATTTTTTTTATTTCCTTGGATAAGGGTTTCCCAAATTCAGTGCTAAATGGCACTATTCCCAAAAGAAATACTTTTTTACCCGTCTCTTCGATCACTCTGGCTGTCAATCTAAGAGAAAGCTTATGGGTGGAAGCTATCTGGCTTACATCCTCCAGTTCAGCCAGAGAGCCAAAGATTACAGTTCCGGGCAAGGCATCCATAAAAACAGCATCTATAAAAACAATATTTTTTGTCTTTTTTTTCGAAATCGGGAAAGCAAAATTTTCGGGGACATCTTCTACAACCATCAGGTCGGCTTCCGGAAGTATTCTTTCTTTCTTGAGACTTTCTACAACATAAGGCCCAAAGCCATCATCCGCTCTTAAGCGGTTGCCTATTCCCACCAGACAGGTCTCTTCCTGCAGTACAGTTCTCAGGAGATCCATCGCCTTCATCGTAAGGGTATAAAATGGCGGGGCCGACGAGGCTCGAACTCGCGACCTCCGGCGTGACAGGCCGGCGTTCTAACCAGCTGAACTACG
>CAZDZU010000296.1:0-2797 GCA_964509995.1 uncultured Eubacteriales bacterium
CTAAAGAACCATACGAAAAAACAGGCCTGCTGGGAATGGACCTGATAAGACTGGCCTTAGAACGTTGCCGGACAGCTTTTGAAGCTATATTACTGATCACCGAGCTCATCGAGCGCTATGGCCAGGGCGGTAAGGCAGGAATGGAGCGAAAGCTCTATTACCACAACTCCTTCATCCTCGCTGATAAGGAAGAAGCCTATGTTCTCGAGACTGCCAATAAACATTGGGTGGCCATCAGGGTCAACGGCATCCGAAGTATATCAAACGGATTGACCATAGGTGAGGAATATCATTTCTCGTCAAAAAATATCGAAGATTATGCCCGAAAAAAAGGATACCTGAAAAAAGGCAGGAATTTTAATTTCAGGGAGTGCTTTTCCGACCGGTTCTACACACATTTTTCGAGATGCTCTGTCAGACAATCCAGAACAACCGGCCTGGCTCGAAAACGCGCTGGTTCGATAACCGTGGCTGATATGTTCGAAATCCTGCGCGACCACGGTGGCGATGATGTCTATCTGCCGCCTGATAAAACTAACATGGGCACCGTCTGCATGCACGCCTCGCTCTGGCCAACGCGACCAAGCCAGTCCGTGGCAGCCTTCGTAGCTCATCTACGGAAGGACCGGCCGGTTTTCTGGGCAAGCGGTTCCTCCGGCACCTGCACCAGCATTTTCATGCCCTTTTACCTCACCGGCAAAAGCATCGATTATTTCCCGGCCAGCGGTCACGGCAAATATTCCCCTGAAAGCTACTGGTGGCAACATGAGAAAATTCACCGCCAGGCTATCTTCAAATGGGATTATTTTCAGAAATCCATAGCCCCGGCCATAAAGGGGCTGGAAAATCAATTCCAGGCTGAAGAAAATGAACTTTACAGATACAGAGAAGACGGCCAAAACGGACAGAAATTTTTCGATTTTTCCAAGAAATGCGTGGAAAAAATAATTGAGCTGCATAAAAAATGGGATTATGAACTGAAGGAAGCTCCGGCCAGAGGAACCAGCCTGTCCTTTAAGTTATTCTGGAAAATTCAGTCGGCCAGGGCTGGCCTCAAATTTTAATCCAGCTAATCTATTACCACTTCATGCGGACCTTTATTCAGCTCGCCGATAAGATAGGCCCTCTGCCCGAGTTTCTGGAATAGTTTCAGGGCGGGCTCGACATCCTTCGGGCTGCAGACGACAGTCATCCCGATGCCCATGTTGAAGGTGCGGTACATCTCGCGCTCAGCCACCTGGCCGCGGCGCTGAATCTCATTGAAGATCGGAAGCACCGGCCAGCTGCCTTTGCAGATAACCACCTGCAGGCCGTCCGGTATGACCCGTGGGATGTTGTCGTAAAAACCGCCGCCGGTGATGTGGGCCATGGCTTTGATTCTAATTTTCTTCAAGGCTTCCAGAATGACGGCAGTGTATATTTTCGTAGGTTTGAGCAGCTCTTTCCCCCACCGGTTCTTGATTTCCTCTTCCGAAAAAACCCTCCGGGCGAGCGAATATCCGTTGCTGTGAAGTCCTGAAGAAGCCAGCCCGATAACCTTGTCCCCGGGACGGCAGTGCCGGCCGTCAACTATCTTATCCGCATCCACAATGCCGACACAGAAACCGGCCAGGTCCCATTTTCCGGGCTCATAGAGTCCTGGCAGCTCGGCCGTCTCGCCACCGATCAGGGCGCAGTTAGCTTCGCGGCAACCCCGGACAATGCCCCTTATCACTTCCACTAACTGCTCCTTATCCAGCCGTCCGGTGGCAATGTAATCGAGGAAAAAGAGCGGCTCGGCGCCCAGCACCACCACATCATCAACGTTCATCGCCACCAGGTCGATACCTATTGTGTCGTATTTTTTCAGCAGGTCGGCAATGATGAGTTTAGTACCCACGCCATCGGTCGAAGAGACAAGCACCGGCCTCTTCATTCCCTTGAGCCGCGGCGCAAATAGACCACCAAATCCGCCGATGGAGCCCAGAACTTCAGCTCTCTCGGTCATCTTTACCAGCGGTTTTATTTTGCTGATAAAAGCATCCGCTTCATCGATATTTACGCCAGCCTTTTTATAGGTAAGCCCGCCCATCAGTGTCTCCTTTCTGTTGTTTTTATGACGGTTATTGCAGCTTAAAATTATCATCCCCTTTATTCTAAGTCAAACCGCTGCCGGCTTACGGGAATGATAGAAACCTCAACTTTTCACTCCGGGAGGTATCGCTCTTTCAGTCTCTGACTCAGATGATAGAAAGTTATGAAATCTGTATCCAGCAGTTTCTGGAATGGGACCGCGGCCATCAGAGTTATGATTTTCATTTTAGAGTCACAAACTTCACCACCAGCAACGATGGCAAACTCATATTCCAGATAGTGTTTGTAAGGTTGGCCCCATTTATCCGCATAAGCAAAAGAAATCTGATAGTATCTGTATTTTAAATCCCTGATCGCTTCAACGTCCATGTTTCTTGATTTTAAGTCGGCGATAAAATCATCCCGGCCCCGGGGCAAATATTCTTCAAGAAACCACACCGTTATTATTTTCTTCTCTTTATCATGCTGCACATGATTCTGATTGAAGTAATAGCGAATAATATCTCCCTGATCATCCCAGACCCTGTCGACCTCGACAAAACTTCCTATGCCTTCATTCATATGCTGCGCGAGCATTCCGACTTCCGGGAACCCGGGAGGAGTCGCCCTCGGAATTTCCTGTTGAGCCTCAGCCGCACTTAAAAGACATACCAGAAGAAAAACTGCGCCGACAACCAGGCCAGGCATCATTTTTCTCATTCTATCGCCTCCTTACCGATAAAAC
>CAZDZU010000297.1:0-2791 GCA_964509995.1 uncultured Eubacteriales bacterium
TTGTCCGGCAGGTCGAGGTTGATATTTTTCAGCACCCGGTTCGGACCGTAGTAAACATTCAGATTTTCAACCCGCAAACGGCTCGGTCGGTTCATGCTGGAGCTCCGTTTAACGAATTTTGTGCCGGCTCAGCCGGCGGCTTAAGCTTCGCGAGGCCAGGCTGATGAGCAGGATTAAAATCGTCAGTATGGCGGCCGAAGCATAGGCACGCTGCTGGACCTCGGGAAAGGGAGAATTCAGCTGGAAAAAGATGGCCAGAGGAAGCGTGGCTACCGGCTGCAGCAGGGAGGTAGTGATTTTGTCGGTATAGCCGGCCGTGAACAGGACCGCCGCGGCATCACCCAGCCCCCGGCCCATGGCCATCAGGGCAGCGGTCACCAGCCCGGGGAAGGTCTGACGGAGAACCACCCGGGTGGCCGTCTGCCAGCGGCTGGCACCCAGCGAATAGGTGGCCTCCTTTAGCTCCGACGGCACCAGTTTGATGGTTTCGTCCAGCGCCCGGCTTAAAATCGGAAGCTCGACCATGGCCACCGTGATCAATCCGGCCAGAAGAGAAGCCCGCAGGTTAAGGGTTATCATTATCAGGAATCCGAAGGCTCCATAGACAATGGATGGAATTCCCCAGAGGACATCGAGAGAGAATCTGATCATCTCGGCCAGCCAGGACTTGCGGCGGAGATAGCTGTTCAGAAACACAACTGCCGGCAGGGCGATCGTCAGGGCCAGCAGGGTAGCTCCGAAAACCACCTGGAGTGAGCCCAGAATGGCGTTGAGGATTCCTCCTTCGCGGCCGAGGTAATAACCGCTGCCTGGATTTCTGGTTATCATCGATAGCTTGAGGGCGGGCAGGCTTTTCCAGAGAATGATGGCCAGAATCAGCACCAGGCTCAACAGAACAAGAAAGGCTGAAGCCGCCATCAGGAACTGGAAAAAAGCTTCCTTCCGCAAACGCTTTTTCAGCATCCCGGGATTCCTGTCTTCCTGTTTATTTATCATCACGACCTCCTGCTGATTCTGACCAGGTACCAACGGGCCAGAAGGCTGAACCCCACTACAATCACCAGAAGCAGCAGGGCGGCCAGGTTAAGAGCTGATTCATAACCCGGGATGGACATCATTTCACCGTAGTTGTTGGCCAGGAGAGCCGGCAGCGGGTAGGCGGGTGAGAATAAGGAGCGGGGTATGACCGGTACGTTCCCAACCACCATCAGCACGGCGATGGTTTCTCCAAAGGCACGAGACAGGCCGAGGACGCAGGCAGCCATTATTCCGGGGAATGATTTTTTCATTACCACATATCTGGTTACTTCAAGCCGGGTGGCTCCGAGGGACAGAGCGGCTTCTTTGAGAGCCAGCGGGACAGAGTTCAGGACTTCGACCGAGACGCTGATTATGGTCGGGAGAATCATCAGAGCCAGGACCAGGGCTGCCGACAGGATGCTGTAACCCGAGCTCTGCCGGCCAAAGATCGGAGCCAGGAATTTGCTGACTGCCGGCACCACCACCAGCACTCCCCACATTCCGTAAATTACCGAGGGCAGTCCGGCCAGCAGGTCCAGAACAGGCTGGAAGATCCTTCTCAACCGGGTCGGGGCATATTCTGAAAGATACAAAGAGGTCAGAATGGAAACCGGTGCGGCCAGCAAAAAGGCAGCTATGGTCACCCAGAGAGTTCCCAGGACAAACGGCCAGAGGCCGAAATGGCCGCGGCTCGGAAGCCAGGTGGAAGAGAAAAGCAGCGAAGAAAGAGATTTCAGAGAAAGCAGCGGCCAGGCTTTGGTCAGCAGAGCCAGGAAAATAACCGCAGTCAGGGCGACCGGAAAAAAAGCGAAGGGGGCGGTAGCCAGTCCGGGTCCCCGGTCGCCGCGGCTAAATCTGCTGACGGACATCAATGCCCTGTCTCCCGGTGGTTGTTTTCCAGAATTTTCTGACGCTCTCTGCTGGCAGCCCGGGGGTCAAGTTTCAAATAGCCAGCTTCCCCGGCCAGGTCCTGACCGCGGGTGAGCACCCAGTCGAGGAAAGCCCTGGTAACCGGGCGGAGGTTAGTTTTTTTGACCACCAGGTAAAGGTCGCGGGCGGGAGGAGCTGGATAGAGCCCCCGTTCGATGGCCGAGGTCAGGCGGTTTCGGTCCAGATAAAAATCTTCTTCCTGGTCAAGCTCCCCGTTGAGGTTCAGGTCAAGGGGAACGATAGCCAGTCCTTCGTGAGGTTTTAAGGTTTGCGGGTTGTAGGCGAAATTCAGGTTGTTGAACCCCAGACCGCAGAGGTCGCGCCGGACAGCTTCAGCCAGTCCGGGGTCGCCGTAGATGGCTACACCCTTCAGGTCTTCCTGATGAGCGCCCAGGGCTGAGTTCCTGCGTACTTCTCCATGCCAGCGGCCTTGACAACTGCCCGCCTCACCTTCCAGACCGGCGCTGGACCCTGCCAGGGCGATCCTCCTATGCTATAGCTGCAGTAGTCCAGGGTCAGAGAGTTCGGGTGCAGTCGCTTCGGAGTCCACCCATCGTGCAGTGGGACGACCTTGAGCACCTTGCCCTTCTTGGGCGGCGCTCGTTTGGCCTTCACTTTTGGCCCCCCAACAACGAAGACATGGCTGCCAACAGGAGCGAACGCGGTCTCGATGTGCGTCCAGTCGCCCGAGATAGAGCTCTTTGGTTCAATGACCTCGCCTGTCGTGGCGTCCCACTCCGTGACGTGTCCCTTGGCCCTGATGGAGACCTTAGCTGGGATCGTCATGTCCCTATTCTTGCTGCTGATGAAGAGTATGTGTCGCGGTCCATCCCTGCGATGT
>CAZDZU010000298.1:0-2783 GCA_964509995.1 uncultured Eubacteriales bacterium
ACAAGTCTGAATTATCAGAAGGTGATCTTTTTTATCTCACCGGGCTTCAGCAAATATAAACAAAAGCCAAAGCTCAGAACTCTGTCCAGGCCGGCGTTTCTTTCTCCCGCCTAATGGACAATAATCTCAATTTTTTTGGTAATTTTCCAGGAGTTCCAGGATGACTGCCAGGCGTTTGGTGCCATCCACATAGGCGTAGCGACCTCCCTCATAATCGCCTTTCTGGAGAAGCGGGAGGCCGTGTTCGGCAAGAAGCCTGATTTTTTCCTCCATTCCCTTGATCTCAAAAGCGAGATGATGAACTCCTTCGCCACGCTCTTCCAGAAACTCGCGCCAGGTGCTCGGTCCCCCGACCGGTTCTATAAGCTCGATGGTGATGTTCTTGAGCTCAAAAAAGGCCAGTTTAGCCCGGGCTTCAGAGGGCTTACCCCGGAACTCTGTATGAGCTTTATCTATGGTATCAGTCAGAAACCACGCCGGAACTTCGGTACCAAGAATCTCCGCGTAAGCCCGGGAGACTTTCTCTATATCTTTTACCACTATCCCCACCTGTACAACCTTATCCGCGCCCAGGAAACTCTCTGCCCCGGCCCGCGAAATTCTGCCGAAAATGACCCCGGCGGTAAAAATTATCAGAATTATGATTACTGCCCGCACTATTTTCATCGGAACCTCCTTCGTAAAGCTATGACTCTCCTCTTAGATATCCCGGGCTGACGACGGCTGTCAAATCAGGTCTTCTTTCAGCACTTAACTTTACAAATCGCGAAACGGGAGAATGCGAAAATACAAATCTAAATCAGGCCAGTCAAACCAGTCAGTCGGTTTTTCGCCGGGACCATTTATGAAATTTCATGGCCCGCTGGTAGAGGTAAGAGGTATAGAGCCTGGCTTCACGCTCAAGACATTCATCCACCCCCCTTTCTGCAATCGAAAATTGTGGGTCGTAAAGTAGACCCCTGATTACCGGAAAAGGTTGTTTTTTGTAAGCCGGGCTTACCTTTTTCCAGCTCTTTACGGCTTCGTTCTTATCACCATGCTTCCAGAAAAAGCTGCCCAGAGCAAAGAGAGATCGATCGCTGACCTCCCCTCCTTTTTGAGCCAGATATCGGTAAATTTTAAGCTCTTCCTGCTGGTATTTATCGAGGACCTCATCAATTGAACTGAACCCGGCCGCAGCTACATATTTTCTCAGCTCTTCATAAACTGTCTTTATGGTCAGGGATTTGGCCAGAGAGTTAAAAGCATAATCGGGGCCGCGGTTTCGGAACAGATATCCTGTGACCAGGGGATAAGCTTTACTCAGATAATCAATAACCCTCCTTTCAAAATCAAGAGAAGAAGCCAGACAGAACAAAAACTCGAAAGCCAGAAAAGAATCAGGCACTTTCTTGATATAAAAAAGCATACGCTCGAAAACAGGCTTTTTGTAAAAGAGCTCTTCAAGCGAATCAAAAGCCGCCACGAAAGGATCATCGATGAAAATCACTCCGTTTATGTTTGAATTGATGAATTCGCGAATAAACTCTGCCAGAGCCGGATCGTTCGGATCATATTGCTGAAGATATTCAGTCTCAAGTCGCCGGAATTGTTCTTCTTCAGGATAAGCCATCAGCGCGTCCAGTAGTTCTGGCCAATTTCCCCGGGGCAGAAGAAACTTTTTGCCGGCTGATATCGGCTTTTCTTCTGATGTTTTCTCCTCCAGGTTAAGCTCTCCATAATAAATCACCTTAAAATTTCTACTCTCTGATGGCTCAATTATCTCTTTTTCTTCTCTTCCTGTAACTTCGGCAGTAAAAACACCCCCCTCTTCCTCCAGAGCTTTGATATCCGGAAATCCCTTAACAATTGAAAATAGTTTGATCCCCTTAGCTATAATTTTTTCGTAAGGAGAGGAACGATAAAAATATTCGGCCGGAATTTCGACCGTCTCCTGACCTATACGCAACATTAAAGTTTTTTTGCTTATTACAGCCGGTTTCTCCTTTAACACGCCGGCTTTCCTCATATCTTCCAGGAGCTGTCCAGCCTGTCTATTTATGGTATAAACCTCAACCTTTCGATCTTCCATTGCTGACTTTTCCAGAAATATTTTTTTTCCAGAGTTTAATTTCAGAGTAGCTGGGAAAGAATCAATCTTCTCATAAGAAGTCATGTCCTCAGATACTTTTTCCAGATTTTTTTCCGGTTGGAAAATCGTTTCTTCGATTAGCCGTTTGAAGAGCTCTATTTTTTCTTTTCCGCTCAATTTCTCATTCAAGAAAATAAAATTGTCCGGCATCTCCGGTATTCCTGCTCCTCTAAGATTATCAAGAAGACTTGCCACCTTTTCCCGATTCTTTTCATCCTGAAGGAGTTCGTACATGGCGCTCTCAAAAGCCCGGAAATTTTCGGCTGAGAGCGCGGAAGCTAAGGGTTCGGCTGGAAAATTAAAAGCGGAAGAACTAAAAAAAGAAAAACTCGCCAGGACAGAAAGTCCGACCAATAAAATATGAAGCATAAGCGAAAGAAAGAAGGCTGAGGTGAAAGAATTTACTCGGAGATTCAGAATTTTTTTAAAGCAAACGGGCAATTTTCTTGAAGGTTTTGCCTCCGAGTCTTCCACAGGGAAAAGGACGATTAGCCTGCTCCCCATCGTCTTATCTTCTCCCCATATTATTAATGACTTTGAGATAAAAATCAATTCTGAGAAACAATTTTTTCTAAATACTTTCCACTGATCCTAATCAAAAACCAAGATCGACCACCATATCGGTTATTCTTCTTATCGAACTCATATCCAG
>CAZDZU010000299.1:0-2770 GCA_964509995.1 uncultured Eubacteriales bacterium
GTAAGGAACAACCGTCTGGCTCTGCTTTCCCAAATCCTGGAGCTAACTGGAGAGTTGGCCGATTATTCTCAGGTGGTGGTGGAGAGCGAGAACCGCTGAGGGCGGCACCGGCAGACTGAAACTCAGTCTTCTACTTTATATTCGTCAGCATCCGGTTCTTCATCCGTTTCTTTCTTTTTGGTTTCTGCAAACTTATGCTCCAGGGAGATTATCTTGACCAGGTTACCGGGATAGTTCTGGCCTTTCTGGCCTCCGTAGGGATGGAACTGGACTCCCACCTTGAAGGGGTAGGAAGCATTGTCCTGCCCGGCTGACCAGCGGACCTCCCCCAGCTGGGTCAGAGGAATCATTTCGCCCGGAAAGGAAATCTTTATGATTAAAGAGGTGCCGGGTTTAAGGCAGCTGCGGCAGCTGAAGCTGATACCACCGCGACTGATATTCTGGAGAGGACAGAATTCTTCGTCAAATTCTTTCCTGGAACTGAGCAACCTCTTCTTGCGGTAAGAGACCGTGGCTCCGGGAATGGAAAACCTCTGACAGAGGCGCTTTTCTTCCGGATAAATGCCCTGGTTCATTCCGTCATCTAAAGTTTTATCCTGGGCTGACATGTTGCTTATATTTATAGCCAAGATGGGGCAATTTGTCAAAAATCGCAGGAGCCAATTTTCTGCCCGGGAATCAATAGGGCAGGGGTTCAGCCTTAACCGGTCTGAACCTGATTGAGACCTCGGTTCGGATTTCCTGTTGCTCCAGCCTGGTGAAGGCGAAATTGATCTCTGGTTTTTTTATGAAGCTGGCCGGAACTTTTTCCGGCGGCTTTTTCTTCCAGTCCTTTAAGGCTCCGGCAATGGCTGAAATGGCATCCAGAATGGAAACGCCTCGAAAATAAGGCTGGTCTTTATCCGGGGCCAGATAGGGCTTGGTCCCCGGCGGGTTGGGGGGAGGAATATACACCTTGACCGGGATCTGTTTTTGCAGGTATTTGGTGGCTTTGTAAATCAGGGTATCGCCAATATAAAAGGCCACCTCGCCCTCAATGTTCTTGATGGGCGGAGCTTCCTGTCTCTGAACCAGAAGCTCCCTGTTCTGGAGGTTTCTTTTTTCTATTCCGAATTCCAGGACGATTCGCTTCCTGACGGTGATGCTCCTGGTTTTCAAATAGATATCGAGGTTGAGGGTATAGGACTGGTCAAAATAAAACGGAAGGGGAAGCTGAATCAAATGAGCCCCTTTTGTCCACAGTCCGCCTTCCAGCGGGTTGCCCTCCAGCTGGATTTTATAATAGGCATCAGCTGAAAGGTCAAACCCAAGGCGCAGCACCTCGGGTATGCTCCGGTCTTCGGCTGAAACCGGTAGCAGGAAATTCAGGTTGCTGACCAGGGGGAAATCCTCCCTCCAGCGTCCCCAGTATTCCAGCGCCTGATTAAAAACACTGAAATCCAGAAAGGACAGGATCGGCTGGCTGTCCCCAAATTCTTCAAAGTAATCGATCAGAGCTCTTTTTTCCTCTGCCGGGAGGTTGTTCTTAAAATAAAGGAAAGGCAGAAGGGCCAGAGCGTCCTGTTTTTCAGTCTGTTCCAGTCCGGCCAGGGTGCTCTCCAGCAGGTTCAGGGCCGGTTCGTATTCCCTGTTCTTCAGCAGTTCATTGATGTCGGATTTCCAGTCAGCCCGGGCGGATATGGCCAGAAAACAACAGCCCAGCATCAGCAGAATAAATAAACGGATCCTTTTATTCTCAATCATGGTAGGTGAACACCAGGTAGAGCTCCAGGCTTTTTCCGGGAAAATCCTCGGGCAGAGGCGGAAAGGGGACGCAAAGACGAACCGCGCTCAAGGCGGCCTGGTCGAGAATTTCGCTGGTGGTGGAGGTGGCAATCTCCATTGATTGCAGCTGGCCGTCCCTGTCGACGAGAAGAATCAGGGCGACATTTTTATTCTTTGGCATGACCGAAAGCTGGGGCAGGATCCACCTGGATTGAACCAGGCTGACCACTTTTTCCGCCCAGGGTTTGATGTTATAGCGGTACCCGGCAGCGGCCTGCGGGGTTACTACTCCCGGCATTCCGGGACGGGCTCGACCGGTTTCGGTAAAACGCAGACCCCGGCCTGGTTTTTCGTAGGCTCTGGGGGCCGCATACTGCAGGACGTCACTCTTAATTGAGGGGGCCGTTCCGGCTTCTTCAGCTTCGGGTTCGGCCCTGACCGGCAATTTAAGACTGAAGCGGTATTTCCCGGAGACAGGTCTGATGCGCGAGAGGTTGATTTTTACTCCTGATGTGGTCTCGCTTTCCCTCCGTCCGGCGGCCAGATATGCTTCCAGGTCGAAGGGAACTGACGGTCGGCCCGTTCCGCCTGCTTCAGAAGCTGGTCCGGGAGCTTCAGCCGCGGCTGCGATGCTCCGGCCTCCCGGCCTTCCTGCTCCAGCCTGGCCCGGTCCTCCCGGCTGGCTGCCTGCCGGAGCTTCAGCTGCCGGTGGCTCTTTGATTACCTCTGGGAGCGGGGGCAGGGGACCGGCCTCCGGGTATCTGGCGATGACCACATCGGTTTCCTTGATAAAAGGCAGAATCTTGATGATAATTTTCGCCTGTTTTAGATAAAGCACCAGCAGAACATGGAGCAGAATGGCTATGGTCAGGCTGATGATTTTTAGCCAGGCTTCGCTCCGGTCCATCCGGCGCCACCTGGAAGCGAGCCTCTGAAAGCTGGGCTTTAATCTTATTTTTATCATTAACCGGTTTCTTAAACCTTAAAATAAGAATACTTATTATAT
>CAZDZU010000300.1:0-2764 GCA_964509995.1 uncultured Eubacteriales bacterium
GACCTTTTCCACGTTGGCCCGGCCAATCTGATAGGCCTGACCTGATTTCGGAAAATTGGTGTTGAGCAAATCCACCACCAGCCGGCTGGGGTTTTCCAGGGCAAAAGTCTGGAGGGGGGTCTCACCGGTCAGACTGATCAGAAAACTTACTTTGTCAGCCTCGCTCTTCACGTTAAGGTCGGCGAAGCTGACCTGCTTTTCCGGCCGGATCAGGGAAGACATGGCCGGGTCAATCTGATAAGAAGCAGCCCTTAAGACTTCATTTAATTCCAGGATGGTTTTCCCCTCTTCCACCAGCAGACGGAAGGGAACTTTATCGTTTAACTGCATCTGGATCCGCAGGTTTTCCCCGAGCGGTTCAACCCGAATGTTCCTGACCAGGCGGCTGGCGGGTTCCATGGTTGACGGAAGTTCAACCGGTCTGGCTTTGACCAGCTCCATTGAGAGCACCGGGGGAGTTTCGGAGATGTAGCTCAGCCCCTTGACCTGAACCGGACTATCGGCGGTCAGGATGACTCTGGTAGACAGAAGGCCTGGCCTGACTTCAATCTTGCTCAGCTCCGCAGCCTGAACCAGGAAAGCTGATACCAGTATAAAATTTATCGCTGCCAGAATAAGCCAACAAAGTTTCCTTTTCATGTTAACGCTCCTCCGGATTGATTTCTTTTACAACGTCTCTGGGCCTCATCAGCGGAATGCCCCTTTCGTGGGTCTTGCGGAAGACCACTTTGGACTCGCTGATGGATAAAAGGTAACCATCGGCCAGTCTGTCTCCTATCTTCAGGAAGTAAGGAAATTCCTGAGGTCCAGAAACTATGGCCACAAAGCTCTTGGGAGTCTTGACGATGCCAACCAGGGTGGCATTATCTATTGTCAGTTGCCCGTTGGCCACAGCCGCTTTGCTCCCGCCTTTTCCCTTGCCGATTAAATCCAGGAACGGGTCCCTTTTCCCGCCTGGATTATAGGAAGCCCGGGGGGGAAGGGTACTCAGCGCCTGCTGCGGGGTGATGACCGTTTCCTGCTGGCCGCTCTGCTGAACCTCCTGAGCGGAGGCCGGAGAAAACCAGCCGGAAGTTCCTGCCACCAGTAAGACCAGTGCCAGAATGCTTATCTTTCTCATGTTATTTCCCCTGCGGTTTCTGACCGGCCGCGGTCTTGGCCGGCTGAGGCTGTTCTTCCAGAAAATAATAGGTAGTGGTAACAAACTTGGCTCCTATGGTCAAGGTCTCGGTCTGGTTGTTCAGAGCGCTTATGCTGAAATTATTTACGTTGAACAGCCTGGCAAAATTGCTGAGTTTATCGAAGAAAATTCCCAGGTTATGATAGGTGCCGGAGATTTCAATATTGATCGGCCACTCGGCATAAAACTCTTTCTTGATTTCACCCCGGGGCTGGAACTTCAGCACATTGAGCCGGGAATCGTAGGCCAGCTGCTGGATACGCCTGAGGATTTCAGCGATTTCCTTCTGCTGGGGAATGATCTGCTCGAGGTCTTTAAGAGTCGCGTTCAGCACGACCAGTTCGGCTTCGATTTTGTCCAGTTCTTTTTTCTTTTCCTTCAATACCTGGACTTCTTTTTCCAGCTTCTCCCGCTGCTGTCTCAGGTCCTGAATTTCTTCATTGCGGGGTTTGAAATAGAAAAAGAAGGCCAGGGCGAAGATGACGACAGCCAGAATTAAATATCCGTACCAGGGCCAGTTTCTCATGGCTATCTCCTTCTTGTGGTCTGGGGAGTGGGTTTGGGTTTGGCCGCTTGAGGCTGCTCGACCTGCGGTTTGTTCACCGGGACAGTCATGTCGAACTCCAGATAGACGACACCCCCCTGGGTCTTCTGGGTAGAGACGATCAGGTTGACCTGACCGAATGTCTCGCTGCGCTGGAGGTTGGTTATGAAATCGGCAATCAGGTTGTTGGAAATGGCTTCTCCCTTGATCTTCATGGTCTGCCCGTCGAAGCTGGCATCTTTCAGCCAGACGTAATCAGGTATCCGGCGGTTGATTTCATCCATTATCCTGACCGCAATGTCCTGATTGGCTTTCAGCTGTCTGATCAGGTTGATTTTCATCTCCAGGTTAGCTTTCTGCAGCTTGACCTCTTCCAGCTTGGCCACCACGCACTGCAGCTGATTCTTTTCCTGCTGGGCCTGGGCAATAAGCTGTTTTTCTTTCTGGATCTGCCAGTGCTGATAAAAATAATAGCCGGCCAGACTGACGAGCAGCAGCAGAAAAACAATGGTGCCAAAGCTGGCTCTTTTCCTTTCCTTGGCGGCCTTAGGTAAACCCGGCTGGACAGGTTCCCTGGCTTCTTTTGCTTCCGGTTTTAATAAATTAATCCTGATCATGGCTCACTTCTCTGCCTTTCTCGTTGAAAGTCCAACGGCCACCCCGAAGACAGGGGCCATCTCATTAAAATAAATAGACTCGAACTTCTTTTCATCGAATTTAATCGACCTGAAAGGATTGAGCAGCTCGGTCTTGATTCTGAACTTGAGCTCGAAGGCGCTGACCATGTTTGGGATCAGGGCCAGACCGCCGCTCAGGAAGATCTGCTCGATGCGGCGCTCTCTTTTTTCTCCGGCTTCATAAAAGGAAAAGGTCTTTTCCATTTCATCCAGCAGGTCCCTGATGTTCATGGTCAGAACCGAGGCGAACTGGTCGGCGTTGATGTTCTTGCCGGGTATACCTTTGAGGGCGGCCTCGGCTTCTTCAAAGGAGACATTCAATTCCTTGCGGATGTTCTCGGTGAAGAAATATCCGCCCAGCGA
>CAZDZU010000301.1:0-2761 GCA_964509995.1 uncultured Eubacteriales bacterium
GCCCCATGCCCCCCACGCCGATGATGGCTTTGGTCAGCTCGTCGCTCGGCGGGGTATAGCCCTGCCCGCCCAGCAGGCGGCGGGGCACGATGAGCAGCCCGCAGGAAGCAGCCAGGCCCGCCTTGAGAAAATCTCGTCTCGAAATCGTCATTTTATTATTAAGAAATATCTTTTATCCCAATCATGGCAATTTTTCAATCTGAAAAACGGGGGACACAATACTCATTCACCGATTTTTCTGATTCCGGAAAGTGAGCTGACCGTGAGGATGCGGGGTGTAGGCTTCTCTGTCTGTTGTGTTTTCAAAAATTTCTGCTTTGTGGTAAAAAAGCAGGTAAACCATGCCGACCATACTGACGTATGTAGAGGCGAGTATTAAAAGGGAGGTAGCGGAAAATGGAAAAAAGGGTGTGCACTAATTGTGGATTTGTGGGCAGCCCAAAAAAGTTCACCAGGGGAAGTCTCGTCTGGGAGATTCTTCTGTGGTTGCTGGCCATTATCCCCGGAGTTTTTTATTCTATCTGGCGGATCTCGACTCGCTATGAAGGTTGTCCGGTATGCGGAGCTCCCCATATGATTCCGGAAAACGCACCGCTGGCTCAGAAAATTATTAAGAACAGCTGAAATTGAGCCATTTATTGTCTTTCCCGACGCGGGGGAAAGACTCAAGATAAGTACAATAATTGACGGTTCCATTTTACCTGCTTTACCGGCTTGGCCAGGCCGCTGTGGTGGCATTCTTGTCCAATGGTTAACGGCTTTTTTTAGCGATTTTAATTAGCCGGGCGAAAGGTGCGCGGTCGGGGTCGTGGTTACTCTTCCTTTTGTCCTGCTTTATATCTTCCGGGGCGCGGCCGTGCTTTTCAAGGCCACCGGGGCTTCCGTTTATCGGGAGAGAGTCCTTCTGGAAATATCAGGGTTGCTTTACTCAGGCTTAAATCAATTATGTCGCCTGGACAAGCCTGCTCACAGAGAACTTCAGCGTCGCCTGCAGGCTGGTTCTGACCACCGGTTAAACTTGCCCCGTCGGGAATATATTTGTAAACTCTAAGGAGATTATAAAACGGAGAGTACTGATGAAAAATTGGATAAGAGTTCAGAGAACTGAAAGGCCGGCTCAGTTAATAATCAGAATGACAAAGGTTCTACGATCAACAACGGCTATTCGCCTGCTTATCGGTGCTGTCATTTTTATATTTCTCTTTCTGGCTTTAATTCCCTCAGCCGTTCAGGCTGCTGATTACAAAGCCTCGCTCTTCGGCATCAGGTCCAACGGCACCACCCTCAACACCCGCTCGATCCAGAAGGCCATCGATTACATAAGCGAAAACGGCGGCGGACGTCTGGTGTTCGATGTCGGCCGCTATCTGACCGGAACTATTTACTTAAAATCCAATGTGACCATTCATCTGCTGGAGGGAGCTATTATGGTGGGGTCTCCCAATCCTTTTGATTACGATATGCACCGCAACTGGACGGCCCTGATTTTTGCCCTGGAGCAGGAAAATGTGGGAATCACGGGGGAGGGCGGCGTTATCAACGGTCAGGGGTTTGTTGTAGCCAATAATCTGGTCGATATTGTTCATAAGGGCCTGATAAAAGATCCGCTGCGTAACGACCGCCCCCGGGAAAGCATCCGTCCCCAGAATATCTATTTCTGGCGCTGCAAAAATGTCAGGGTCGAAGGCATCACTCTGAAGGACCCGGCCAGCTGGAACCAGCAATATGACCAGTGCCAGAATGTAGTCATAAAAAAGCTCATCATTGATAGCAAGTCCTACTGGAATAATGACGGAGTGGATATTGTCGATTGCGATAATTTTGAAGTTTCTGATTGTTACATAGATGCGGCTGACGACGGCATCTGCCTTAAATCTCACGACGAGAAGGCCGTCTGCCAGAACGGCTATATCCACAATAATGTGGTGCGGACCAGCGCCAACGGGATTAAGTTCGGGACGGCTTCGCTGGGCGGGTTCAAAAACATCAGAATAATTGATAATTTGGTTTACGACACCTATCGTTCAGCCATTACCTTTGCCGCCGTTGACGGGGGCTTCGTCGAAGATGTAGTGGTGGATAAACTGAAATCTATCAATACCGGAAACGTGATTTTCCTGAGGATCGGCGAACGCTGGCGGCCGGGCAAAAAGGGCAGAATGCGTAATATCATGATTTCTAACGTTTATGCGGAGGTGCCGGCCACCAAGCCCGATGCCGGTTATAACTATGAAGGTCCGTGGGAGCATCAGCCGCGCAATATCTCGCCCTCGTCAATCGTTGGTTTGGCCGGGGCTTTGATAGAGAATGTCACCCTGAAAAATATAGAAATCCGCCATCCGGGGGGAGGCGACCCGAATTTCGCCCGGGTGGGTCTTGATGAGCTGGACAAGGTGCCCGAACTTCCCGATAGCTATCCTGAGTTTTCGATGTTCAGAGAGCTCCCGGCCTGGGGGTTTTATGTGCGGCATGCCAGGAATATAACTTTTGAGAATGTAAAAATGGTGGCGGCGAAAAAAGATTACCGCCGGGCAATCATTCTGGATGATGCTCATTCAGTGCGAATCAGTGGGCTTAAAGTTGAGGAGCCGGGGGCGAAAAAGCAGCCTGTTTTTGCCAATAAGTGTACGGACGTTAAGATAGAGAAATAGCGGTCTCGAAAAAAGCCTGAGACCTAAGAGAAAAAGCGAAAATTCGAGTCCTGTGTTGCGGCGGGCATGAGGCTGGCTTCCAGGCAGCCGTCAAACGGTACGGCGATGTC
>CAZDZU010000302.1:0-1122 GCA_964509995.1 uncultured Eubacteriales bacterium
CCTTTATCATGTGGCTGGGCGAACAGATTTCAGAACGGGGAATCGGAAACGGTATCTCTCTCATCATTTTTGCCGGAATCGTGGTTGGCCTGCCCCAGGGGATAAACAGTTTGCTCAGCGGACTGCGGACTGGAAGCCTCGACCCGCTCCGGATTATATTCCTGGTAGTCCTGATGCTGGCTGTCATTGCCTTCATCATATTCGTTGAGCGAGGGCAGCGGCGGATCCCGATTTCCTATGCCAAGAGAGTGATCGGCCGCAAGGTTTATGGCGGACAGAGCACCCATCTGCCGCTCAGGGTCAACACCGGCGGCGTTATTCCCATCATCTTCGCCGCTTCCATCATCACCATTCCGGCCACCCTGGCCAATCTGTCCAAAGCTCCGATACTTCAGACGATTGCCAGACAATTCGGGATGGGCATGCCGCTTTATAATCTGCTCTACATAGCGGCCATAATTTTCTTTACTTATTTTTATGTGTCGATTATTTTCAATCCCAACGATGTGGCCGAGAACCTCCGGAAATATGGCGGTTTTATCCCCGGAATCAGACCCGGCAAGAATACTGCCGATTACATCGATGAGGTGCTCAGCCGGATAACCCTGGTGGGCGCGATTTATCTGGCCGCCATCGCCATCCTGCCAGAATTCCTGATGACCGGTTTCAAGGTAGGCGCCCTGCCCTGGGTAGGCCCCTTCCTCGAAGCGAACCTGCCTAAATGGTTCAGCCAGGGGTTAAATGTTGATTTCTATTTTGGAGGCACCTCCATTCTGATCGTGGTTGGGGTGGCTATGGATACCCTCCAACAAATAGAGGCCCAGCTGGTCATGCGTCACTATGACGGTTTTCTGAGGAGCGGACGTCTGAGAGGGAGAAGGGGATGAGGATAATCCTGCTGGGGCCGGCTGGTAGCGGCAAGGGAACTCAGGGTGAGCTGATAGAGCGGCACTATGGGTTTCCGCGCATCTCTACCGGCGACCTGCTCCGGCTGGAAGTGCAAAAAGGAAGCGATCTGGGAAAGATGGTAGCTGAAGTCATGAAGTCGGGGCAGCTGGTGGCTGACGATCTGGTCCTGGGGGTGGTCAGGGACAGGATTAACCACCCGGACTGCCGGAACGG
>CAZDZU010000302.1:1132-2751 GCA_964509995.1 uncultured Eubacteriales bacterium
CGGTTATGTTCTGGATGGTTTTCCCAGGACCCTGAACCAGGCCCTGCTGCTGGAGAAGATTGAAGCCCGCCGTCCGGAAACCGCTCTGGAAATTCTGATTTCAGAACAGGCTCTAATGGAACGTTTATCCGGCCGCCGGGTTTGCCCCCGGTGCGGAGCTGTGTATAATATTTATATTAATCAGGCGGCAGCTGATGAACGCTGCCCGGCCTGCGGGGCCGGACTGACTGTCAGGGATGATGACCGGCCTGAGGTCATCAGAGAAAGATTCCGGATTTATCGGGAAACAATCGGACCATTGCTGGAACATTATTCCAGCCAGCAGGTCCTGTTCCAGGTGGACGGCAACCGGACTGTGGATGAGGTTTTCGGATCGATTAAATCAATTCTGGATAACAGGATCACCGTAACCCGGGGAGAGCTGAGCCGGCCATGATTATCTATAAATCCGACGCGGAAATTGAAATGATGAGGAAAAGTTCTCAGATCGTGGCCCGGATTCTATCTGAACTTAAAGCAATGATCAGACCGGGAATGGAAACAAGAGAACTTGATTCCTATGCCGAAAACAGGGCCCGGGAACTGGGAGCGGTGCCGGCTTTCAAAGGCTACCGGGGCTATCCAGCTTCCCTCTGCGTTTCAATTAATGAAGAAATTGTTCACGGCATTCCCTCCGGCCGCCGGCTCCAGGAAGGCGATATCGTCAGCCTGGATTTTGGGGTCGTTTACGACGGGTTTTACGGAGATGCGGCCCTGACCGTTCCGGTCGGAAAGGTTTCTGACCTGGCTCTGAAGCTGATAGAAGTCTCCGAGAAAGCCTTTTATCGGGGGCTGGAAGAATTGAGGATCGGCAACAGACTGTCCGACGTTTCGGCCGCCATCCAGCGGGAAGTGGAAAGGGCTGGCTTTTCGGTCATCCGGGCTTTTGTCGGTCACGGAATCGGCCGCAGCCTTCACGAGGAGCCCCAGTTGCCGAACTTTGGACTGCCCGGACATGGTCCCAGGTTGAAACCGGGGCTGACCCTGGCCATAGAACCGATGATTGCCGCCGGTCACTGGGAAGTAGAGGTTCTGGGCGACGGCTGGACGGCTGTAACTCAGGATCGCAGTCTTTCGGCCCACTATGAACATACGGTGGTCCTGACTGGCAACGGGGTTGAGATTCTGTCGCTTGATAGCCAGGAGGCTGGCGGGATCAAGGCGGGGAGAACAGCCAATGCCTAAGAATGATGTCTTTGAAATTGAAGGCGTGGTGCTGGAAACTCTGCCCAACGCCATGTTCAAAGTGGAGCTGGCCAACAAGCATATTATCCTGGCCCATATTTCGGGCAGGATGAGAAAAAATTTTATCCGGATTCTCCCGGGAGACAGGGTTTTGGTAGAGATATCGCCTTACGATTTGACCAAAGGGCGTATCACTTACAGGTTTAAGTGAGGTGTAAGATGAAGGTCAGAGCATCAGTCAAGAAAATCTGCCGGAACTGTAAAATTGTCCGGAGAAAAGGGGTGATCAGAGTGATCTGCTCCAACCCCAAACATAAACAAAGACAAGGATAAAAGAGGAGACCATGGCAAGAATAGCAGGTATCACCCTTCCGCCGGAAAAGAGAATCGAGGTC
>CAZDZU010000303.1:0-2748 GCA_964509995.1 uncultured Eubacteriales bacterium
GGACATAGAAATATCCCTTGAAAAAAGAGTCTGGAGAAAGTCTGAGCCGGAAGGCAGGGAGATTGCCGAGCAGATAAAATTGCTGTCCACCAGAAACGGCCAGAGGCTTCTTCTGACCACCAATCGCGATACCTTTCGCAAAAAGAATTTCAGCACGAGCTTCCGGGTCCGGGTCCCGAAAGAAACCGCAGTGGTTGTCAGGAATTCCTACGGACTGGCTCGGGTGGCCGGGGTCAAAGAGGTCGAGCTGGAAAACCAGCACGGTCGGGTTGATATAGTTGAGGTGGCGGGATCGGTCAGGGTTAAAAATGCCTACGAAAAAGTCTCCCTCATGGACATAGAGGGCGAATGCTGGCTTCAGACCAGGCATTCGTCGGCCCTTCTCAGCCGGGTTGCCGGCCCGGTCCATGTCGATTGTGCCTACGAAACCCTCGAGCTATTTGACCTCAGGAGCAGTCTCGAATTGAACTCGCGCCATACAAAAATAAAGGCAGTCAGAATAGCCGGGGCGGCGCAGATTTCCGGTTCTTACGAGCCAATTATCCTTAGCGAAACCGGCCCGGCAATTATCAAGGGGCATCATTCGCCGGTGGAGGTTAATACAGCCCGGGGACAGCTGCAAATAGAAACGACTTATGAAAGAATCAGGCTGGCTGACCTTGAAGGTGACCTGGTGATCAGAGCCCGGAGCTCAAGAGTCGACATCCTCGGCGCCCGGGCCTCTCGCCTCCAGATTGAGACTTCCTATGAACCGGTCAACGTCGAAGATTTCAGCGGCCAGCTGGAGCTTAAACTTAAACATGCCGGTCTGAGCCTGGCCCCGCTCAACCTTGATTATCCGATAACCGCCGCCACCGAATACGGTAATATCAAATTCCTCTGGCCGGAAAACCAGACCGCCAGGCTGGAAGCCAGCAGCAAGGGTGGCCGGATTTCCTGGCAACTACCCTTTTCTCCCGATGAAAATACCAACAACGGCCTGGCTGTGGTCAGAGCTTTCCGTGAAGCTCAGGACCGGCCGGAAATCAAGCTGATGACCAGCTATGGAAACATAGAGATTCTCAAGAAGGACTGATGTCAGGAGTCCGGAGCCGCCTCAGGAGTGTTTGAACTTGTAGGTGGAAATACGGTAACCCAGGATGCCGTTGATCTTGATATTCAGGAAGGAAATCAGGTTGGTCAGGTCCTTCTTGAACTTGGTCACGTAGCGGACAAATTCAGCTTCCTCCTTGAAGCGGAGCAGGTTCTCGAACTCATCCACCTCATCCCGCAGTTCCACCAGGAAATGGGTAATGGTCCGGTACTGGCTGTTGATGTCAATCAATTCCTTGCCGGACAATTTGTCCAGGTCAGGATAGGGCGGTAATGATTGGAGGATGAGAAGGCTTTCGTTGTAGGCCTCATTGACCGATTCCTTGATCTCCTGAAAGAAAGAACTGTATTCCAGGGGGTTTTTGATTCTGGCTTCGGCTTTGTCCAGCAACCGGTCATACTGCTCTTTGACTGAAATGATGAAATCCTTAACTCCCCAGTATTTGCGCTTGAAATTCAACAGGTCGATAAAATCCCGCCCGATGTAAATTTTATCCTTGTAGTTGCTCAGGAGTTCTTTGGGTTCATGGGTATAGAATTTCAACTCGAACTTCCGGCCATCGCCGCTTTTCTCTCTGAATCTGGCCAGCACCAGGTAATTATTCTGCTCGATGAAATAACTGCTCATTTCCAGAATAACGGTATACAGAGCCAGGTTCTGGATGAGGTATTCCTTGAGATAATTAAGCAGGTTTTCTTTTTTATTGAGGAAATCAATCACCGGCTCGGTGGGAACGGTGTTCAGAACCGAGCAGGAAGGGGAAATGAGATACAGCACCGGCCCGCTGCCCAGCTCCAGATGCAGATTCTTCAAGACATTCTGGTGCAGGTCGTCATAGAGCATCGGCTGAAGAGGCGGCAGGTTATTGACCTCGACCTTCATCAATTCGTCGATTTCGTTCATGGCCAGCTCCTTCCTTCAAGTACAGCCTAATGTTAACACCCGGTCTGCTAAAAATCAAACCTGGGTGGCTCCACCCTATCCCCTGTCCACCCCCAGCTGGCATACTTGGCGTTTTCTATCTTTTCAATAATCCTGCTTTCTTCCGGCCCGATCCGGTGGACCGCCGGCTCCACCTGAAACTGCTGCCGGAAGCCTTCGATCAGATGGTCTACCGCCTGTTCGAAGCTCACCGGTTTTCCCGCTTCATCCGAAAGAGAGGTCATACTGTCAGCCCGGGCCGGATCCAAACCATAAGAAATTGCCGCCAGCAGCTCGACCTCTTTTTGAAGGGGTATAGACCCGTGCTGCAGAAAACAGGTGCCGCTCCTTTTCTGGGCGCTGCCGATGGCTTTCCTGCCCTCGACTGTATACTCAGTTATGGTATCAAGCGCGTCCTCGTCCACGGTAACCCGCAGCTTAATCGCTGCCTGCCTGACGATTTCCTTCAAGTCCGCCGGCGTCAGGCCGATATTCCGCCGGAACCGGCTCAGGCGGTAGGTGTGCACCACCCGCCCCGCGCTGTCCATCTGGGCGAAGCGCACCGGCGCCCGCGTCCGCTGGCTGACGTCCAGCCGCCCGCCCACGGTCTCCCCGGTCCGCGTCGGCCACTCCAGCACCCAGCAGCGCTCTCCCTCCACTACCTCCGGCGCGTAGAGCGTCACCTCGCTCGGCCGGGCCGTCGCCGCTCCCACCCACGTCGCCGGGTCCCGGCT
>CAZDZU010000304.1:0-1385 GCA_964509995.1 uncultured Eubacteriales bacterium
TCTGGTTTTTCAGAGAATCATTCATGACTGCCAAGATATTCCGCCTGTCCGTTTTCTCATCTTAATAATATACGATTAAAATTTGACTCAAGTCCAATATTAAACTATATTTCTGGCCTGATGATTTCATCCAGCAGTCGGATTCTGGACTATCAGTAATGAAAGAGAAGAAGACAACCAGACATGTCAGCCGCGAAAAGAAGCCCCCGGAGCCATTCTGCGGCTATATTCAGGTTTATACCGGGGAGGGAAAGGGAAAAACAACAGCCGCCCTGGGTCTGGCCCTGAGAGCTGCCGGTCATGGTTTCAGGACCTACTTCGGGCAGTTTCTCAAAGGACAGCCCAGCGGGGAGATACTGGCCGCCAGGAAGCTCTCGCCGCTGATCACCATAGAACAGTTCGGAAGAAAAAGCTTCCTGAAGGTGACAGAAGATTTCGAGGAGCAAGATTACCGCCTGGCCGCAGCCGGACTCAAAAAATGCCTGCAGGCCATGCTCTCCGGACAGTACCGCTTGATAGTGCTGGACGAGGTCAATGTAGCCCTTAATCTTGGCCTCCTGCCCGAAAAGGAAGTACTTGATTTTCTCGACAGAAAGCCGGAGGGCGTTGAGGTTATCCTTACCGGCCGTTACGCCCCCGGAACCATACTGGACCGGGCTGACCTGGTCACCGAAATGGTCTGCCGCAAGCATTATTACGACCGGGGGGTACGAGCCAGGAAAGGCATTGAGAAATAACCAGGGCGTAAAAAAGCCCCCCTCAGAGGGCCTGCCTTTTCGGAATAACTGTTCAGAAAGAGCGTCCGCTGACTCAATCCCGGTCATAAGCAGCGGAATTCTTAAGGCGGAGCGAAGACACCCCGGTTATATCTCCCGGCTTTCATAATTATAGATTTTTAGCTACGATAATAACTGCTTACGATACCAGGAAGACGATATGATTAAGTTAAGCCGGGAAAGATTTCAGGAGCTGGCGGAGGAAGCTCTGAGAAACATTCCCCGCAGGTATGCCCGGCAGATAAGGAATGTGGCTGTGCTGATTGAGGATTATCCCCCACCGGGTCAGAATCTTCTCGGTCTCTATCACGGCGTCCCCTTGAAACATCGGGGCTCTTACTATGGAAATGTGCCTCCTGATGTCATCGTCCTATATAAAATACCGATAGAAAGTCTCTGCTGGAGCGAAGACCAGGTGCGGGAAAAAATTCAAGAAGTCCTGCAGCACGAAATTGGACATTACTTCGGCCTGGATGAAAGGACACTGCGGGAAATTGAATCTCAAAAATTTAACAAAGCCAGAATGGACAAAATGAAAAAGGAAAGCTGAGGAGTAATAAAATGAAGACTGAGATTAAAGGTATTTTTGCCGCCCTGACCACACCCTTC
>CAZDZU010000304.1:1485-2746 GCA_964509995.1 uncultured Eubacteriales bacterium
GCTCAGGCTGCGCTGATCAAACCTCCTTCCTACTACAAAAGCCGGATGAATTATGAAGCCCTTAGAGCTTATTACCTGGAAGTGGCGGACAGAGTTAAACTCCCGGTAATTCTTTACAACATTCCGCAGAATACCCAGATCTGGCTACCGGTGGAACTGGTGCTTGAACTTTCCAGCCATCCGAACATTATCGGCCTCAAGGAGAGCGGCGGCAGTTTAGCCTATCTCGGAGAAGTGGTCAGCCGCGTTGCGCCGGAATTTGTATATCTAACAGGGTCGGGGAGCATTCTGTATTCAGCACTGGAGATGGGAGCCCGCGGGGCCATTCTGGCCCTGGCCAACGTGGTCCCGGAGCTATGTGTCAGGCTGTATGAACTGTTCACAGCCGGGAAAAAAGATGAAGCCCGGGAACTCCAGTATAAATTGATACCGCTGAATCGAGCCCTTACCGAAACCTATGGCCTCCCGGCGATAAAATATGCTTTGGACCGAAGGGGTTATTTCGGCGGTCCCTGCCGCAAGCCCCTTCTCCCGCCGGACGAAAAAGCCCGGGAAACCATCAAAAAATTTCTGGAAGAACTGACCTGAATGTCACAAAGCCTAACCTCCCGAGCCTGAAAACCAACCAGTTGCCTGTGACCTGTAAAGCTGGCAATCAAAATAAGAACTTAAAAAAGTTTTCCAGGTACAGCAGCTTCTGGCGGGCAAAAAAACGCCGGCTGTTTTCCCCCTGAAGATAACCGCTTCTTTCTGAACACGACTGACCAGAAGCATCCTGGAAGAGAGGAACGGTTCATTCAATAAAAAAATATTCCCATGGGATTGAATTGCATCTTTTAATATCAAATCATACAAAGCTCAGACAGAGTGCAGCAGTTCGACCGGCGAAATTTCAGGCTGGTCCTCATAAATAATGTCATTTTTTCGGTAAAAGCGCAGCCTATAATAAAGATTCAGGCCGAGCAACAATAAAAATAACACCAGATAAAGATAAATCAGAAGCCCGGGCCGGGCTAAGAGTTCTGGCTCGACCCAGCGAGGAAGGTAAATGTAGGCCAGAAAAGAGGCCAGATAAACCAGCCAGAGAACATGCATTTTGCTCTTGCCTGGAACGTAGGAGCAGACAAAAGGAAATTTCTTCTGCTGAAAGAAAAGCGCTTCCATCAGCAGAATGGCCAACGCCAGGTCATAAAGGCAGTGAACCGCCGCTGCTTCCAAATTCCAGATTGATGAATAAAAAACGAATAACAACAAATAGAGC
>CAZDZU010000305.1:0-2725 GCA_964509995.1 uncultured Eubacteriales bacterium
AACACCCTGGAAAATGCAGGTGGGTGACATCTTTGGAGTCCTGCTGGCTTCTCTGCTCCTTTATTTCCCTCTGATGATCCTGCACGGGGCTTTTACTTTCGGCAGCAAAGACCTGCCTGCCCCTCAAGCCGGCTTGATGGCGGCCATTTCTCAGGGAATAGTCGGTGGGGAGATGGCCTGGCCGCTGGTCATAGTCGGCATGTTGATGGGCTTTGCCCTGATTCTGGTTCAGGTCCGCTCCCCCATGCTCGTGGCCGTCGGCATGTACCTGCCACTGGAAACAACTTTTGCCATTTTTATGGGTGGAATGATCAAAGGTATTCTGGACAGAATGATAACCAGACGTCAGCTGAACCCGGCCCAGAAAGCCAGGGTTGAGAACGTGGGCATACTCCTGGCAGCCGGTCTGATTGCCGGCGAAGCACTGACCGGTCTGATCAGGGCTGCCTGGAAGTTCTTTTTCCTGCAGAATTTGATCGGTAAAGACATTCCGATTATTTTCAAAAATCCGACCTATCTCGGCGGACTGGCCGTCCTGGTTCTGATCGGATTTTACCTGATTGCGGTTCCACTTAAAAACACAGGAGCTCCGGACGAACCGCCACCGCCCTCGGCTGTGATCTGAACTTAAGTAATTTTTCAGCCTGACGGCAGTTGTTTTGAAAGCAACGCTGGTCTAAAATAAAAGCATGGCTCTGCTTGAAATCATAACCGTCGGACATCCCACTCTGGCCCGCCGGGCTCTGCCCGTTGAGAACATTGATCAGACTATTGTGGAACTGGCCAGGAATATGGTGGAAACCATGCACCGGGCACCCGGGATCGGACTGGCTGCGCCCCAGGTCAACGTCAGCCTGAGATTGATAACCGTCGACCTGTCTGTCGGAGAAAATCAGAAGGATCTGTTCATTATGGTTAATCCTGAAATTCTGGAGACTGAGGGGGAGCAGGTTTCGGAAGAGGGCTGTCTGTCAGTTCCGGGAATCTATGAAAAGGTTCTGCGCCCGTCAAAGATTCTGGTCAGGGGTTATAACTTAGACGGACAGGAAATAAAAATAGAAGCCAGGGACCTCCTGGCCAGGGTTTTCTGCCACGAGATAGACCATCTGGAAGGCAAGCTTTTTGTGGACCGGCTTTCTCCCCTTAAAAGACGCCTGGTCCGCAGCCGCCTGAAAAGGGAACTAAGAAAGACCTGATGAGGGTTGTCTTTTTCGGCAGTCCCCCCACCGCCCTTCCGGCACTAAATGCCTTGCTATCCGCCGGGCATGAGATAACGTTAGTTATAACCCAGCCCGACAAACCTGCCGGTAGAGGGAAAAAACTGACTCCGCCGGCGGTAAAAGTCTTTGCCGAAGATCACAAACTGCCCTATCTTCAACCCGAAAAAATCCGGAGGGATGATAAAATCCTGGAGGCCATAAAAGAAGCTAAGCCTGAATTAAACATAGTTGTAGCCTACGGTCAGATAATTCCCGGACCCATTATTTATCTCCCGCCTCTCAAATCGCTCAACATACATTTCTCCCTGCTGCCCAAATATCGCGGGGCCGCCCCTGTCCAATGGGCCATTCTGAACGGAGAAAGGTTTACCGGCGTTACCATTTTCCAGCTGACCGAAAAAATGGACGAGGGGCCGATTCTGGCTCAAGAATTAGTTCCGATTCTTCCCCGTGAAAACGCTCATGAACTTGAAACCAGACTGTCTCATATCGGGGCCCGGCTTCTGCTCAAGACTCTGGAAAATATACACCTACTGGAGCCGAAAGAACAGGACCATTCTCTGGCCACCTACGCCCCAAAATTGAGCAAGGAACTGGGGCGGATAGACTGGCAGCAACCGGCAGAGGTCGTTGACCGCAAGGTCAGGGCTTTTTATGGCTGGCCTGGAGCCTTTACCTTCCTTGAAGACCAGCGTCTGGAAATTATTTCCGGCCTGGTCACCCAGGGATTGATGCCGGAAGCTGAGGCCGGTGAAGTTGTCCAGATAGACAAATCGGGAATCTATGTCTGCTGCGGCCAGAGAACCTTCTACCTGATAGAAAAGGTAAAGCCGGAGGGCAAAAAGGAAATGTCGGCTTATTCTTTTTCTCTCGGAGGGAAAGCCAGGGTCGGCACCATTCTGGGTTGATTTATAAAAGCTGCCTCCTGATGATGCTCTGCCCGGCTAATCCGACAGAAAAGGGCTGCCTATTCTTCTATGATGTAATGAACAGGATTGATCGGTTTTCCGTTCAGATGAACCTCGTAATGCAGGTGAGGCCCCAGGGCCTTGCCGGTCTTACCCACATAGCCAATAACCTGACCACGGTTTATTTTCTGCCCGGACCTGACCGCATATTTGTTTAAGTGCCAGTACTCAGTGGAAAAACCATTACCGTGGCTGATGGAAACATAATTTCCCTTGTACTTATCGGAACCAACCTGAACCACCACCCCGTCAGCGGTTGCCACCACCGGGTTATTAAGGTTGGTGGCGATATCAAGACCGGCATGAAAAGCATTCCGACCGGTGAAGGGGTCAATGCGGGGGCCGAATGATGAAGAAACCCAGCCCACCGTCGGCCAGATGGTGGGAGTGGTAGCCAGCACCGCGGTCTGACTTTCGAAGAAATGAAGCATGTAATTCAGGTTCTTTTCCACGGCATCCGCCCGCTGTTTGATAGCCTGCAGGGCACCCGGTTCTATATTCTTGTTTTGCTGGGGCAGAATCAGGTCTGCTCTCTCT
>CAZDZU010000306.1:0-2706 GCA_964509995.1 uncultured Eubacteriales bacterium
GTATTCAAACTTGTCAACTGCTTTCATCAATCCCATATTTCCTTCCTGGATCAGGTCCAGGAACTGCAGGCCGCGGTTGCTGTACTTTTTGGCGATGGATACCACCAGCCTCAGGTTGGCTTCGACCAGCTGCTTTTTAGCCTGTTCGCTGGTGCTCTTGCCCATCATTATGGCCCGGACGGCTCTTTTCAGGGCCTGGGCATCAAGACCAATTTCTTTTTCTATCCTGTGAATCTCCAGGTTGATCCTTTTGACCTCGGCCTCTATGGCTTTTTTTTCAGCCCGGGATCGGACCTGGCTGGCGTTTTTTTTCTTTCTGGATCCAGCCAGCTTTTTCGTCTCCCGGGACCTGCGGCTCAGATTCTCTTCCAGTTCTTCCCGGCGGTACTCCAGCTCGTTAATCTCTCGCAGCTTGTCTTTCATCTGTTCGATCACGATTTCCCTCAGACCCGGCTGAAGGTTAAGGTTACGGATAAGCCAGCTTAATTTGACGATAATTCGACCCCGGGCGAAGCTGAATTTTTTTCTTTTCGGCAGGGAGTCTATTTTTCTGACCAGGTCTTTAATGTTCTTGATCTGGGCCAGCAGTTCCTGCTGCTTTTCCAGCAGCTTGTCTTCCGCCAGCTCCTCGTCGTTGAAATCAAAGTAATCCTGAATCGTTTCCGGGAACTCTTTGATTTTTTGCTCGATCTGCAAAATGTTGGTCAGAACCAGCCGGGTTTTAGACAGGGCCTTGATGATGGCTCTTTCGCCCCTTTCGATCTCTCTGGCAATGGCGATTTCTCCCTCCCTGGTGAGAAGCGGAATGTTGCCCATCTCCCTGAGATAGAGCTTGACCGGGTCGGTGGTTCTTTCCAGACCGTGAGTGCAGACCGGGACTTTTTTCTGCGGGAAGGGGATCATTTCCCGCTGCTGGGAGTCGAGGATCTTAATCCCGTAGCTACCCATGGAGTTGAGAAAGTCATCAAAATCGTCCTCGGCTCCGAATTCGTCTCCCAGGGTCTGGTCAATTTCTTTCCAGGACAGGAAACCCTGCCTCTTGCCTTTGGAAATCAACTGGAGAATTTCTTCTTTCTGGTACTTGTTATCAGACGACACTTATCGCCTCCTTATAACCGCAGGCCCGGGGCCTGAATTGTTCTTTCGAATATACTTTCATAAGGCCATGATCTGAAGGGTAATCTCATGTTTCTGATATAAGAGGGACATCAGCTTTTCCTGGTCGCCTTTCTTCTCGGTCAGGGCAATTTCTCTCTGGATCTCTCTTAATTTTTTCTGGAGGCTGTTTTTCTTGAGCGTGATCAGGCAGTCCAGGGCTTCACCTATGGAACCATCGGGAATATCTTCCTGGAGCACCCGGCATAACTGGCCCATTAATCCGGAGTCAATTTTTTCCTGAAGGGGAGACAGACTCCAGGGCTGTCCCTGCTGGAAAGACTCCAGAACATATCTGAAGACGGGTTCCCCGGCCAGCCCCCGGAAACATTCCGGGTCCATTTCGCCCAGCACCAATCTGGCGATTTCCTGCTGGTTAAACAGCAGCTGCAGCAGCCTCTTTTCTGCCGGCAGAAAAATGTCCTTTTCTTCGCGGCTGGCTGCCGGCGTCGGCTTCCTGTTTTCCTCCAGCATCTGTCTCAAAGTAGTTTCATTAATCTTGAAGTATTCGGCCGTTTTTTTGAGGTACTCATTCCTGGTTATAGCGTCTGGAATGCGCACGACTTCCTGAATAACCTGACGCGCCGCCCGGCTCTTTTCTTCCGGAACGTTCAGATTGGCGCCCTTTGTGTACCGCATTAACAGGAAGCGGAATCCGTCCATTGCCCGGCGGGCAAGGCCCAGATATTTTTCGGCCCCGTATTTTCTGATAAAAGCGTCCGGGTCGAGCTTTTCGGGCAGGACCAGAATTTTCACCTGAAGCCCTTTTTCCAGGCATATTGGCACCGCCCGCAGGGCGGCATTCAGTCCAGCCTCATCCCCGTCGTAATTGATTATAACCCTGGGAGCATACCTCAGGATCTGGGCCGCCTGGTGGGGAGTAAGGCTGGTTCCCATGGAGGCGGCGATATTCTGGATGCCTGCCTGGAAAAGGGCGGCAAAATCGGCATATCCTTCCACCAGTATCATCTCCCCGGCTTTTCTGATCTCATCGCGGGTGAAGTTTAGCCCGTAGAGTATGTTTCCCTTGGTAAAGGTCTGGGTTTCGGGCGAGTTCAGATACTTGGGCTGGGCTTCAAAAATAGTCCGTCCGCCGAAGGCCACCACCCTTCCGGTCAGGGTGAAGATGGGGAAGATTACCCGGCCGCGGAAGCGGTCGCGGAATTCGCCCGGTTTCTGACCGGGGATGACCAGTCCCGCCTTCTCCAGGATCTGGGGACTGTAGGCCTGTTTGAAGGTCTGATAAAGTGAATCCCAGGAGTTCAGGGCGTAGCCCAGCCTGAGCTTATTGATGGTCTCCTCCGTGAATTGGCGGCCTTTCAGATATTCCAGGGCTTTCTTGCCCTCGGGTGTCCGGAAGAGATTGTTTCTGAAATAATTCAGAGCTTTTTCGTTGATTTCAAAAATTTTTTCTTCCAGTCGTGATTCTCCGGCTGCCTGACGCGTTTCGGGCAACGGGATCCGGTATTTTTCAGCCAGAAAACGGACAGCTTCGGGGAAAGTCAGGTTTTCCTTTTCCATCACCAGAGAAAACAGGTCGCCGCCTATGCC
>CAZDZU010000307.1:0-2704 GCA_964509995.1 uncultured Eubacteriales bacterium
GAAAACGAACTGGCGGAGGAAGAAATAAACCAGGCCGAGGCTGTCATTCTCGCTGTGGGCATAAGTATCCAGAAGCCGGAAAGATTTGAGGGCAAAAAAATCTTCGAGTTTTCCGTCCAGGAAGCCATAAAAAACGCCGAAGGGATCCTTCAGAAAGTAAAGGAAAAAATTGGCGGCTGAATTTACTTTTGAATTCCCCCTGCCCCTGGGGCTTCATGCCCGGCCAGCCAGTTTCATCCAGGAAAAGTGCGAGAGCTTTAGCGGGGAAATCATCTGGAAAAACCTGCGAACAAAAAAGCTGGCTGACGGCCGGAGCGCCATCTCCCTGCTGACCACCGATACCCGACAGGGCGACCTCTGTCTGGTAGTGGTGAAAGGGGAGCGCGAGGAAGAATTTGCCTCTGACCTGCAGGCGTTTTTGCTTAAAGAGCTTCCCTTAAAGGAAGAAAAAGCTTTAAGAATGGAGCCTGAGGGGGAAGCCATCGTTCCAGAGATTCTCCGGATTCAGAAGGAGGTCTTTTTCGTCGGGCATCCGGCTTCAGCTGGCATCGCCTGGGGGTATTTGGTTCCCGGAAAGAAAAAGCCGCAGCCGACTGAACTGATTCCGGCTGCAGAAAGTTACGCTGAAGAGCCCGAAAAAGAAATTCTTAGATTCAAGATGGCTCTGGGGGAACTTCGGGCCGAAATTAAAAAAGAGATAGAAAGAAAGGATGAAGCGGAGAAGAATATCCTCAGAGCCCATCTTTCTCTCACTGCCGACCCGGCTCTCCTGAAGCGGGTGGAAGAGTTGATAAGAAAAGAAAAACTGACTGCACCGGCAGCGATAGCCCGGGCGGTCGAGGAGTTCAGTCAGCAGCTGCTCCAGACCAGGACCCAATATATAAGAGAGCGGGTGGCTGACCTGAACGATATTGCCCTGAGGTTACTCGAAAAGCTCGGTTACAGGACAGAGAGCGGAAAAGAGGCAGAGAGCGCCGAGCCTTTTATTCTGCTGGCGGAAGATCTTTTGCCTTCGGAATTTCTTGGTTACCGGCCGGGTCAGATTCTGGGGCTAATTCTGGAAAAAGCCGGACAGACGTCACACACGCTGATTATGGCCAGGGGACGGGGGATTCCGGCGGTCACCGGAGTGCCGGAAGCCAGCCGTCTTATCAGTTCAGGAGAAGAGGTTATTGTTGACGGCAACAGGGGAGTGGCCATAGTTTCTCCCGGCGAAGAAACCAGAAGATATTATGAAAAAGAAGTCGAGGCAGACCTGGCTGTCCGCAAAAGCCGTCAGAAAAAAGGCTCTCTCCCCGGCATGACAGCTGACGGAAAGAAGGTGGAGATTGCGGCCAATATCGGACATCCGGAGGAACTGAGGAAAGCCTGGCAGGATGGGGCGGAAGCGGTCGGAATATTTCGGACGGAACTTCTGCTATACGGAAAAAGCACTCTGCCCGCTGAGGAAGAACAGTTCATCCTTTATAAGAAAGTTGCTGAGGAAGCCGGGGGACGGCCGGTTATCATAAGAACCTTTGATATCGGTGGCGATAAGCCCATTCCTTCGGTGAAACTGCCGAAAGAGCCCAATCCTTTTCTTGGCTATCGGGGGCTGAGGATCTATAAGGAATATCATGAGCTTTTCAGAAGCCAGGTCAGGGCAGTGCTGAGGGCGGCGGTTTTCGGAAAACTTCGCCTGATGTTTCCCATGGTCGCCCTGGTGGAAGAAGTTCGTTGGTTGAAGGAGCAGGTTAAAAAATTTTCCGGAGAACTCAGCAGCGAGGGGCTACCCTTTAATCCAGATATTGAAATCGGCATCATGCTGGAAGTACCCTCGGTGGCCATGCTGGCTGATAAATTTGCGACTGAGGTTGATTTCTTCAGTGTTGGCTCGAACGACCTGATTCAGTACTTTTTTGCTGCCGACCGCGGCAATCCTCAGGTTAAGTACTTTAACCAGCCGCTCAATCCGGCCCTGCTGAGGCTTCTGAAACTGGCCATCGAAAAAGCCCATGAACGCGGGCGCTGGGTCGGGCTGTGCGGCGAGCTGGCTGGAGATGCCAGATTGACTCCGGTTTTTATCGGCCTGGGATTTGATGAGCTGAGCATGAGTTCGGCTTTTATTCCGGAGGTAAAAGCGGTTTTAAGCCGGCTGAAACAGAATGACTGTCAGAGGCTGGTGGAAAAATTCCTGGAATCAGCAACTGCTCAGGATAATGAAAAACTTCTGGAAGATTTTTATCAGGAGCAGTTTTCGCCCGAACTTATTGAGCCGGAGCTGGTAAGCTCGGGAGCTCGCTGCCGGTCAAAGGTTGAAGTCATTCAGAAATTAGCCATAATTTTTGAGCAGGCTGGCCGGGTGGGAAACCGGGCCAGCTTTGAGCAGGCTCTATGGAAGCGGGAGCGGGATATAGCCACAGAAATCGGTTTCGGGCTGGCCATCCCGCACTGTCAATCAACAACGGTCAGGACGCCGAGCATTGCGGTCATGAAGCTCAGACAACCCGTCGACTGGCAGTCAAAGGAAGGACAGCCGGTGGACCTGATAATCTGTCTGGCGATTCCTTCGGGCGACAAGGTGCGCCCGAAGCTTCAGCTCCTGCCGAAGCTATCCCGCCAGCTGATTCATGAAGAGTTCCGCCAAGCCCTGCGTCAGGCCAGAACCCGGGAGGAAGTGGTGGCCCTGATTAAATCTGCCACTGGCTGATCAGTTGCTTACTTC
>CAZDZU010000308.1:0-2474 GCA_964509995.1 uncultured Eubacteriales bacterium
GACCAGGGCGGCCTTAGAGGCTCTGGGTATATGATCTGGCTCGGGCTCTTGACAGGGGGCTCGCATAGTTCACTTAGTTGTCCCCACTTTCGCGGCCCTGACCACCACAAAAAGCCCCTCTCCATACCCCTCCCTTACCGGTTCCGGTTCTTTTATTTCATCTGGAGCGTGAAAGACAGTTTGCAGAAAATATAAATTGCCAAAATTGGATTTTTCCAATAAAGAAATAAGCTCTCTTGCTGAAAAAAACTCAGCTGATCTATAAAAGCGGCTTTCATTCTTTCTTTCCTGATATACTCTTCCCAGTGGGCTATCCCGGTCGATAAAGCCGATGATCAGGCTTCCACCAGGCTTGAGAACCCGCCGCGCTTCCCTCAAGGCCGCCCCCACATCGTCAAAAAAACAGATGGAAGTTATCATCAAAATCACGCCAAAACTGGCATCCGGGAAGGGCAAAGATTCAGCCACACCTTCAATTATCTCCATGCCTTTTTGTCTGGCTATTTCACCCATCCTCTTTGAAGGCTCAATTCCCAGCCTGATACCGAGAGGAATGGCAAACCGGCCAGTGCCAGCCCCGACTTCCAGAGCAGGTCCGCTTTTCGGTAAAACCATCCTGATGGCTTCAAGCTCTGACAGATAGACGGGCTGATTTCTTTCAAACCAGGACTCATAATCATCGGCCCATCTGTCAAAAACTTCCCATTTACTCATGATTGATTTATGAGCCTTTTTATACTTTTATTCTATATGAATTTTACCATACTGACATTTATGGATTCTTTTCCGGCAGAACTACTCATTTTTTTATTAAGATTAATTAATTTTATTCTTTTTGGCCATGCTTAGCTTTTACCTAAAAACGTCCAGACATATATCCGGCCTGTATCATAGTAGACAAATTAATACAAACACTCATTTCTCTATCTTGACATAGCTTCTTACGGCGAATATATTATTATTGAAAATGATTTTCATTATCTCTCCGGAGTAAAAAATTGCCTGGCAGACATCGATTCAAACACAAATTAAGGGAAAAAGGAGGCCGATGGACTCAATCACGAGATTCCATCTTAGAAATTCTCGGTCGTTCCAGAGAGCATTTGAGCGCCAAAGAGATTTACGACACACTTTATTCAAATCGTCCGGGAATCGGGCTGACCACTGTTTACCGAAGCCTGGAACTGTTCCGCCGGCTTGGAATTGTTCAGAAAGTTTCTTCACCAGATGGTCAGAGCCGGTATGAGCTGAGAGCCGAAGAGAACAAAGGACACCATCATCATCTTATCTGCCTGCGCTGCGGAAAAATCATAGACTATCAAGATTTTGCGGAAGAAGAGCTGGAGCTGGTGAAAAAAACAGAAAAAGTTCTGTCTCAGAAACATAATTTTTTAATTTTTGACCACAACATAGAATTCCTTGGTCTTTGCGATAAATGCCGAAAAGCCGCTACCGAAGGCTAAAAATAACGTGATTTGCCCCGGTAAGAAAGAAACAATAGCAAAAAATGTGATCTTTCAGGGCAGTGGCAATAAAGAGGATAAATTTTTCCGATTTTCGTGCAGCAAACAAGAACGACAAATAAAACGATATGAAAGGAGCAAACAATGAGAAACAGATTTATGTATCATCTCACTGGGCTGCCAGGTTGGGTAAGGTTCGGCTACTCGCCTGGCTGGATGGGCAGAAGTCCCTCGGGATTGGGCCCCTGCGCTCACTATCTGATGTATGGAAGGTGGCCCACTCCTCAGATGAACTATCTATGGAGCCAGGGGGCAATTCCCTTCTCTTCTGCCCCCGGGTTTCCAATGCCCGGCTTTCCGACTCCTTACGACCCCTGGGGAGCAGCTGAGATGACTCCAGAGAAAGAGCTGGAGTTTCTGCAGGCAGAAGCCCGCAGTCTCGAGTCGGAACTACAGAGCATCTTGAACCGGATTAAAGAACTGGAGAAAGAAAAGGTGAAGAAATGAGAATTGCCATCTCTACAGATAACGGATATGTCTCAGCTCATTTCGGACGCTGCCCTTCATATACTATTGCGGACATTGAAGATGGAAAAGTCGCAAGGCGAGAGGAAATTGCCAATCCGGGGCACTCACCGGGATTCTTGCCCCGTTTCCTGGCTGAAAAGGGCGTTAAGCTAATAATAACTGGCGGCCTGGGTCGGAGGGCCCAGACCCTATTTGCCGAAAACAATATCGAGGTTATAACTGGAGTTCAAGGTAAGATTGATGAAGTAATCGAGCGGTTTATCCGCAATGAACTGCACCCCGGACAAGATTTGTGTGAGCATGGATCAGGAGGTCAACACTACCAGCATCAACACGAGCCCGAGCCCGACCGACCGGAATTTCGACCAGGAAAACCAAGCCTGACTGGAAAAATCTGCATAAGTTCCAGGGGCCCAAACCTTGATTCCGAGGTCGAAGAAGTTTTCGGACGGGCACCCTACTTTCTTTTCGTGAATCCGGAGA
>CAZDZU010000308.1:2484-2703 GCA_964509995.1 uncultured Eubacteriales bacterium
AATTGAGGTGCATCAGAATTCAGCCAGGGACCTGGCTCACGCTGCCGGCATTCAGTCGGCCCAGCTAATGGCCGAGAAAGGTGTGACTGCGCTATTCACTGGTCAGGTTGGCCCGAATGCCCGCCGCGTTTTAGAAACAGCAGGCATCCACATCGTACTTGTAAGCGGTGGAACTGGAAAAGATATTGTGAACAGATAAAGAGAGAGTTAAGCTGGAGC
>CAZDZU010000309.1:0-2695 GCA_964509995.1 uncultured Eubacteriales bacterium
ATCCTCTTCTTCTTTATGGTTATGGCTCTTACGGAGCCAGCACCAACCCGAGTTTCAGTTCTGCCAGACTGAGTCTGCTTGACAGAGGATTTGTCTATGCTATAGCCCATATCCGCGGCGGTCAGGAACTTGGTCGGGACTGGTATGAAGCCGGTAAACTGCTTCAGAAGAAAAACACCTTTACAGATTTCATCGCCTGCGCCGAGCATCTGGTGGCCGAAAAATTCACCAATCCCGATAGATTATTCGCCATGGGAGGCAGCGCTGGAGGACTGCTGATGGGCGCGGTGGTCAACATGAGGCCCAACCTTTTCAAAGGCGTGATTGCCGCTGTTCCCTTTGTTGATGTCATAACCACCATGCTCGACCCCTCAATTCCTCTGACTACAAGCGAATTCGATGAATGGGGAAATCCAGCCGACAAAGAATACTATGATTACATGCTGTCCTATTCTCCTTATGACAATGTGGAGGCTAAGGAATATCCGGCAATGCTGGTTACCACCGGCCTTCATGACTCCCAAGTTCAGTACTGGGAACCGGCCAAGTGGGTAGCCAAGCTCAGAGAGCTGAAAACTGATAATAATCTTCTTCTTCTGTACACGAATATGGAGGCCGGCCACGGTGGAGCCTCGGGTCGCTATCGTCGTTACAGAGAAATCGCGCTTCAGTACGCCTTCCTGCTCGATTTAGCCGGAATCAAAGAATAAAACGGAACAGAGCCGGCACGCTGTCGACTCCATTCCAGCTACCGAGATTGAAAATTACCCTGAGACGGGATATCTGTTTAAAGCTAAAAGAAACCCTTGTTTGACATTGAGCAGGCTAAAATTTACATTGAATTTACACATGGCAAAAAGAAACCCTCTAATTGACGCCGCTCATAAGAAATTGCCGCCAAAATGCTTTCCCCCGGCACTTTCTGTGTCTGCCTTTTGTTTCAATTACCTATTCTCTCTCCATCAACTGCTGGGGTTTTAAATGAAAATAGGGTTAATCGCGCCTGCCTGGGATATGATCAGGGGTAAAAAGCAATCGCGGATTTTTCTCCTGGCTCCACTTACCTTTCCCGTGCTGGCCGCTCTGACTCCCGAAGACATCGAGGTCAGGATTATCGACGAGCGACTGGAGCCGGTACCCTATGATGCTGATTTCGACCTTGTCGGCTTGACTTTTGTCACCGCCTTTGCCCCGCATGCTTATGAGGTGGCCGATAGATTCCGGGCAAGAGGTGGTCGGTGGTCCCCACGCTTCAATATTTCCAGATGAGGCTCTTCTGCACTCCGATAGTGTCGTGGTCGGGGAAGCGGAAGAAGTATGGGGCAGGCTGATTGAGGATTTCAGGGCTGATCGCCTTAAATCCATATACAGATCCGAGCAGCTCCCCTCCCTTGATAAATTTCCGAGGCCACGGCTTGACCTGGTGCCAGAAGGGTTTACCTTCAGAAATTCCACCATGGCCTCCAGGGGCTGCCCGTTTCGCTGCGATTTCTGTTTCACCAATGCGGTAAATCAGTATCGTCAGCGCTTTCGTCCGATTTTCGAAGTGGTTAAAGACATAGAAGCTATGAATGGAAACCGATTTCAAAGGAATCATTTTGTTTTCTGGGACGACAATTTTACCGGCAACATCAGTTACACCAAGGAGCTCTGCCGGGCAATTGCTCCTTTCGGCAAAAAATGGGGAGCAGCTGCTTCAACCAGCATCGCTGACGACGACGAGATCCTCTCGCTTCTGGAAAAATCAGGCTGTATCGGACTTTTTATCGGCCTGGAATCGGTTAACTCAGCCAGCCTGAAACAGGCGCACAAATACCATAACCGGGTCGAAAAATACCGCACGCTGGTCAAAAAGCTCCACGACTGCGGGATTACTTTAACCGGAGCTTTTGTTTTCGGGTTTGACCAGGACGACCCGACGGTCTTCGACCGGACGATGGACTTGGCTATAAAAATAGGTCTTGACTGCATAACCCCGGCCATCCTTACCCCGCTCCCCGGAACGCCGCTTTACGACCGGATGAAAAAAGAAGGAAGGATAATCGACGACAACTGGGCTCATTACGACTACCAGCATGTTGTCTTCAAGCCCGAGAATTTTACCCCGGACCAGCTGTACGAAGGATTTTTAAGGTTCATGAATGACTTTTTCTCGTATGCTTCAATTTTCAGACGCCTCGGCCGTTCCCGCACCCGGCTTCTGCTCGGTCTGCTGGCAAACCTCGGTTATCATAAGTTTTACTCCCGCCTGCTCCAGGACTACGAACAGGGAAAGAATCAGGGCGAGGAGAGAGAAATAGAGGGATAACCTGAAAGGGGAAAGAAAACTGATCTTAAATCTCCAATAACTCCAGCCGAAAACTGGCCGCTGCCTTTTATCCAGGCAAGGGGACGAATTTTAATAAAATTCTCTCCGGGCAACTTTCTTTCCCCTGTAACTTCTATTAATCCCTTTGCTTCCTCAACGCTCATCCTGATCGCTGGCTGGCCACTCCGCCATCCCGCTTCCTGATATTGCCCCTGGACCGGATAATTTGTCCTGACTCAATAGAAGGAAGTGTTTGATTCGGCGCCATCATACCTGGAAACTATTTTATACACTGGCGCCTGAAAAAAACTTCATTGGGCAAAAATGATTTCTTATAATAAAAATAGATGCATAGTAATAAAATAAAATTATAAGGAATTTAAAGTA
>CAZDZU010000310.1:0-2688 GCA_964509995.1 uncultured Eubacteriales bacterium
AACGGTCGGGGGTCAGAATCAGGGCTTCGATAATCGGTTCTTCGATCCGCTCGATGTGCTGGGGCTCGGGTAGTTCTGACGGATTGTGAACTTCCAGCACTTCGCCCCCGGTGGTCACCACCCGGTAACTGACGCTGGGAGCGGTGGTGATGAGACTCAGATTGAATTCCCTTTCCAGCCGTTCCTGGATAATTTCCCGGTGAAGCAAACCCAGGAAGCCCGCCCGGAAACCGAAACCCAGGGCCGGCGAATTCTCGGGTTCAAAATGGAAGGAAGCATCGTTGAGTCTCAGCTTTTCCAGGGCGTCGCGCAGGTCCTCGATGCTGCTATCTCCCGACGGGTAAAGTCCGCAAAAAACCATCGGTTTGGCTTCCTTGAAGCCTGGCAGCGGTTGTTCGGCCGGCCGCAGCTTGTGGGTGATGGTCTCCCCGATCCTGGCGTGGGCCAGATTTTTTATGCCGGCAATGAGGTAGCCGACTTCTCCGGTGGAAAGCGATTCCACCCGCACCGGTTTGGGAGTCAGGTATCCGATTTCTTCAACCTGGTATTCGGCTCCGGTGGCCATCAAGACGATGCGGTCGCCGGTCTTGATGCTTCCATCCACCACCCTGACCAGCACCACCACCCCGCGATAGGGGTCAAACCAGGAGTCAAAAAGCAGGGCTTTAAGCGGTGAGGCCGCGCTGCCACGCGGAGGAGGAATTCTGCCGACGATACTCTCCAGAACCTCTTCCACCCCGGTTCCCTTTTTGGCCGAAACCAGAAGGGCCTCTTCCCGCTTGAGACCGACGATGTGCTCCATTTGCTCCAGAGTCATATCCACATCGGCCTGGGGCAGGTCTATCTTGTTGATGACCGGTATGATCAGCAGGTCGTTCTGAATGGCCAGGTAAGCGTTGGCCAGAGTCTGGGCCTCCACTCCCTGGGAAGCATCTATCACCAGTACCGCCCCTTCGCAGGCCGCCAGGCTGCGCGATACCTCGTAGGAAAAATCAACGTGTCCTGGAGTATCAATCAGGTTCAGAATGTATTCTTCACCCGCACGGCTACGGTAGGTCAGCCTGGCTGTCTGGGCTTTGATGGTGATCCCCCTTTCCCGTTCCAGGTCCATGGTGTCCAGAACCTGCTCTTTAAGTTCCCGGGGTGACAGGGCGCCGGTCAACTCGATAAAGCGGTCAGCCAGCGTGCTCTTGCCGTGATCGACATGGGCAATGATTGAAAAATTGCGTATTCTTTCCTGCATTAATATCACCACTCAATGACCCGGATGACCGGCCGTATTCAGCCAGATAAGAGGCAGGCTGTACGGGTATTTTAATTGAAAAAGACGACTCTGACAACTGTCCCGGCCGGAGCGGCAGCCTCTGTGCTTCCTTGACTTTTCTCAGGGCATAGAGTACCTTTTTATCTGGAATCGGAGATACCTCAACCAGTTTGAGAAAGCTCCGGAAGGAGGTTTGCATGTTAGGTTCAATCGGGCCGACTGAACTCTTATTAATCCTGCTTATTGTTATCATCATCTTCGGAGCCAGAAAGCTTCCGGACCTCGGCAAATCCCTGGGGGAAGGCATAAAGAACTTCAAGAAAGCCGTTAGCAGCGGCAAGGAAGAGCATCCTTCTGATAATCAGACCAAACCGCCGGCCGCCGGCTGAAGCCCGCTCCTGAATTCTGAGCTATGCCCGAAAATCTATACGCCGGGTTCGACTTAGGCGGAACCCAGCTCAAGTACGGCCTGATCAACGCTTCCGGGCGCCTGATCTTCAAGAGCCAGGCTCCCAGCCCTCCCGATATCAATTCCCTGATGACCCTGATTCGGCACATCTGGGAGGAGCTTGAGGGCAGATACCCGAAACGGATAAAATCGGCCGGCTTCGGTTTTGCCGGTTTCTTCAGCCTCAAGCAGAAAAGAATTATGCAGTCTCCGAACTATCCGGCCCTTGACAATTTTCCACTCTTTCCGGCTCTTAAAAAAATAATTCCAGTTCCTTTTGCCGTGCACAATGACGCCAACCTGGCTGCCTACGGAGAATACCTGTTCGGCAGCGCCCGTCGGGCGCACAGTCTCGTTTTTCTAACGGTCGGCACCGGTCTGGGCTCGGGAATAATCCTGAAGGGCGAACTCTGGCAGGGCAAGGGCGGATTTGCGGGAGAGCTGGGTCATATCACCGTCAACCCCGAAGGTCTGAAATGCGGCTGCGGTAACATCGGCTGTCTGGAAACAGAGGTTTCGGCAACGGCACTGGTCAGAAACTACCGGGAATTTTCGGGCAGCCGGGAGAGCCTGACCGCCCGCGAGATTTTCCTGCGGGCCAGAACCGGTGATGAAGCCGCCAGAAAGAGCTTTGATCGCTGCGGCTACTTCCTGGGAATCGCCCTGGGAATTGTCATGAACTTCCTGAACCCGGAGAAGATAATAATCGGGGGTGGGGTGATGAAAGCCGGCAACTGGCTGCTCAAACCGGCCGTGGCCGAGGCCAGGAGACGCTCAATCGCTCCGGCCTTTTCCACCTGCGAAATAAGGAAAGCCCGCCTGGGCAACGATGCCGGCCTGATGGGGGCAGCGGCCTGGGGCAGGCACAGACTGGAAGCCGGAATTAATTCCCCTTAATCCGCCAGCGGGGTAACTTTTTACCCCTTCAAAAAGTTTTAATAATTTGATATAAATAAGGTTAAAAAAAGCTATAATG
>CAZDZU010000311.1:0-2687 GCA_964509995.1 uncultured Eubacteriales bacterium
ATGGTTGTGAGATTCTATTTTGAAAACCACTGCCAGGCCATCGCCGATATCCATGACCCCGGCGTTTTCTCCAGGCCCCTGGATAAGGTATTTGCCCCTGGTCGGGAATTTTTTAAGATAGACACGAGAACTCTTATAACCGCAGTGTTCCGACCACATCACCGAAAAAATGCCGAGTTCGGTCAGGTTAGGTTCGCGCCCGATCAGGTTAACGATGAGGTCGTATTCTTCCCGGGTCAGGTTATGGTCAGCCAGAGTTTTTTCGTCAATCATGATGGTAACCTCAAAAAGTCCCGATAAGGGGTGGGAGAGGAGAAACCGCGGGCCGGAAGGCTCTGACCGCTTTCTTCTTTCCGCTCCCTTTCTTTTTTTCCAGATAATCAATCATCGACCGGAAAATAATCTTCCCGTCCTCGCTCCCCAGAATCTTTTCTGATGCTCTTTCGGGGTGGGGCATCATTCCCAGCACATTGCCCTGGCGGTTGATCAGTCCGGCGATGTTGTTGACTGAGCCATTGACGTTGGCTTCCTGGCTCAGTTTTCCGTTCTGGTCACAGTAGCGGAAAACAATCTGTCTGTTCTTTTCAAGGTCTGACAGCAGCTCGGGCGGGGCATAATAGTTGCCGTCAAAATGAGCAATCGGGATTTTAAGGACCTGACCCCGGCGGCCGGCGTTGCTGAAAGCCGTCCGGTTGTTTTCAATTCTGATATAAACGTGCTGGCAGAGGAATTTAAGATTCTTGTTTCTGAGCATGGCTCCTGGAAGCAAACCGGCTTCCAGCAGGATTTGGAAACCGTTGCAGATGCCCAGGACCAGTCCTCCGGAGTCGGCAAATTTTTTAACCTCCCTCATGATGGGCGAGAAGCGGGCGATGGCTCCCGAACGCAGGTAATCTCCATAGGAGAATCCTCCGGGCAGGACCACGCAATCCACTGCCTGCAGGTCATGTTCTTTATGCCAGAGAAAAACAGTTTCCTGGCCCATGACATTCTGCAGGACATGGAAAGTATCATAGTCACAATTTGAACCGGGGAAAACGACCACTCCAAATTTCATCCTTAAATCCTTTCTTGGTCGTGCCTTCAGGCTTCCAGGACTTCCCAGCTGAATTTTTCGATGATGGGATTGGCCAGCACCCGGTCGGCGATTTCCGGGATCATCTTTTCAGCTTCAGCCCGACTCAGTCCTTCCAGCTCAATTTCAAAGACTTTACCCTGGCGAACATCCTTGACCTGGAGATAGCCAAGGGTGTGCAGTGCATTTCTCACCGTCTGTCCCTGAGGGTCAAGAACGCTTTCCTTCAGCGAGACCAGAATTCTTACTTTCATCGCAGGACCCTTTCAAAGATGAAATCAATTTTCTGAAGATATGGTTCAATAGAAAAACAGGCTTCGATCTCCCGGGCCGAAAGATGGCCGGTGATTTCCGGGTCAGATTTGACCAGCTCCCTGAAATCCAGGTTTTCCTGCCAGGCCTTCAGGCTGCAACTCTGCACCAGGCGGTAAGCGTCCTCCCGGCTCAATCCCTTCCTGGTCAGAGCCAGCATCACCGCCTGGGAAAAAATCAGGCCCCTGGTGGTCTGAATATTCTTCATCATTCTGGCCGGGTAAACATGCCAGCTGGAAATGATGTCGGTCATCTCCTTCAGCAGATAATCGGTCAGGATAAAAGAATCGGGGAAAATAACTCTTTCAGCCGAGGAATGAGAAATGTCCCGTTCGTGCCAGAGAGGTATGTTCTCCAGGGCCACCTGCAGGTTTCCGCGGACAATTCTGGCCAGGCCGGCCACCCTTTCGCAGCGCACCGGATTTCTCTTATGGGGCATGGCCGAGGAACCTTTCTGGCCGCGGGTGAACGGCTCTTCAACTTCCAGAACTTCGGTTCTTTGAAGATGTCTTATTTCCAGAGCAAATTTTTCCAGTGAGGTCACAATCAGGGCCAGGCAGCTCATGACCTCGGCATGGCGGTCGCGCTGCAGCACCTGGGTTGAGACCGGAGCTGGTTTCAACCCGAGAGCTTGGAGGGCATATTTTTCCACCCTGGGGTCGAGATGAATGTAAGTGCCGACCGAACCAGCAATCCGGCCGACACTGATGGTCTCCCGGGCCGCCTGGAGCCTTTTCAGGTGGCGATTGGTTTCTTCATACCAGACCAGAATCTTAAAGCCAAAGGTTACGGGCTCGGCATGAACGCCGTGGGTACGGCCGATGCAGGGAGTCTTCCTGTACCTGAGGGCCGTTTTCTTTAGTATTTTTCTAAGCTCGAGCAGTCTCTTTTCCACCCGGTCAAGCGATTCTACCATCAGCAGCGACAGGGCAGTGTCGACCACATCGTATGAGGTAAGCCCCATGTGCACAAAACGGGAATCCTTGCCGATGTGCTCAGCTACCGAAGTCAGAAAGGCAATTACATCATGCTTGACCACTTTCTCGATTTCTTCAATGCGCTCGACTGAGAAAGAGGCTTTTTTCTTGATGCTCTCCAGAGACTTCTTCGGTATCTTGCCCAGCCGGGCCCAGGCCTCACAGACAGCCAGTTCCACTTTCAGCCACTGGCGATATTTGTTTTCTTCGGACCAGACGGCCCCCATTTCAGGCAGGGTATACCTTTCGATCATCAGCAGTTCCTTTTACCCGATTTGATAAATCATATTACCAAGTAGCCCTTTTTAAGTCAATTTAAGAAG
>CAZDZU010000312.1:0-2662 GCA_964509995.1 uncultured Eubacteriales bacterium
ACATTATTCAATCCCTTGCGACCGGCTCTCCGGCTATGAAAACTTGCCTATGTTACTTTCTGATTTATTAAGTTCAATTATTAACAAATAATCCAGATATTTTTTTATTTTTATTTGAATTTTTCCATGAAATCTTATAAAAATAAGCCTTAATAAGCCCATGTCTGACCCGGATGTTATTTTCAGTTTGTTTCAAAAAGCGCGCGGCCGTTTCCCGGGCTTTGCCGTTGACTCCCGGGGAGAAAAACGACTTTATCTAAACAGCGGCGCCGGAAGTCTGACGGTCGATAGCTGCCTTAAGGCCATAAACGCTGAAGGTGCCGCTCTTAACCCGATGCCCGGACAGATAACCCCTCCCGAAAATGAAACTCTGCAATTCCAGCAGCGGGTCAGGCAGCTGGTAGCTGATTTCCTGGGCGCTGCCAGTCATGAAGAAATCTCGTTTCATTTTTCCACCACGGCGGCCCTATTTAATCTGGCTTTCGCTCTGCGCTCGCTTTTCAAACCTGGCAAGAACCTGGTGGTAAGCGACCTTGATCATTTTGCCAATATCTCTCCCTGGGAAACCATCGGCAGTTCGCAGGGAGCAGAAATCAGGCGGGTCAGGTTGACCAGGGATCTATCACTGGATACGAGCGATCTGGTCACCAAACTTGACCACAATACCGTTCTGGTAGCTCTGACTGGAGCCTCCAACGTCCTGGGAACGATTCTTCCTCTGACCGACCTGGTTTCCGAAATCAAGCAAAAATCTCCGGCCCTGGTGGTGGTGGACGCTGTACACCTGGCTCCTCACGCCCCCGTAGATGTGAGAGAAATTGGCTGTGATTTTCTGGCCTTCTCCGGCTATAAAATATTCGGGCCAATGATCGGCATTCTTTACAGCCGGCTGGATACCCGGGACAGATTTTCGCCTTACCGGGTTGAGACCAACAAAGAGCAGCCTCCTTTCTGCTGGGAACAGGGCATGCTGCCCAACCTTCATCTGGCTGGCTTAAAAGGCGCCCTGGAATATCTCCTGGAACTGGGACAGAAAGCCAGTCCGAAGGATTCTTCATCACCAGCCCGCAAAATTTTCCGGCGGGCCCTGGAAGCGATTAAACGATATGAACAGGACCTGAGCCTTTATTTTCTGGAAAGATTCAAGAAAATTGATTTTCCCCGTCTGAAATTTTACGGACTGGACAGCCCAGGCCGGGTGACTGCGAGGACGCCAACATTTGCCCTGGAAATAGCCGGACTCAATCCCTCTGAACTCAAAAAGCTGTTATGGGAAAAGGGACGGGTCCTGATAGCTGACGGGAATCACTATTCGGCAGTGGTAGTCAGACATCTTCAGAAGAGCGGACTCAACCGGGTAAGCCTGTCTCACTATGATGGACCGGATTCTATAGATCTTTTCTTTGATTGTCTGGAAGATATAATTTCCCATCAAATAAATTTAACGTCATCATAAGGAGTTAAGAATGGCCAAGTTTGAAGGAGTTAAATGGGCTCCCGGACAGATGCGTTATTTTCTCTATGATAAGAGCTTTGAAATGTTCGAAGCCCAGGCCAAAACCTTTGCTGCCACCAGATCTGCTTACTATGCCAGCTTCCTTTGTTTTGAGGGCATCAGGTATTTCTGCCGGAAGAATGAGCGGGGCAAACTGGAACTGGTTTTTGTCAACTGGGACCAGAACCTGGAGCGCTTCCGACGGAGCATGGCTTTCAATCTGAGCCGCGAGCAGCAACCAATTGTACCCACCCGCGAAGAACTGGAGAACCTTTTTATCCGAAAATTCTTCTCCCATCCGGCTCTGAGAACTTATCTGGAAGAAATGGCCGAAAAAGGAGCCCAGGGCTATCTGAGGCCATTCACCCTGGACGAAGAACACTCAATGGGAGTGACCTTCCCCAACTTCCCGGCCATCAGGGCCGTCACCTGTATGTATGACCGGTATCTGGGAGAGCCTTTTGTCGGGGTGATCATACCCCATCTGGTCAGGGCTCTTGGAGTTAACGGTACTGGCTGCCTGAAACTGGGCATTAATTATCTTATGAGCATTAAAGCCATAGACGAAGCCCGGGCTCTGGTGCCGGAAGTAGCTTCCGTTCTCTTTCTTGATGACCGGACCTATCTGCCGATCGAGCAGCGTGAAATCAGTGAATGGGATTCATCCTGCTGCCTGTTTGCCCTGACTGATGGCACAGTGGTCAAGATACCCGAAAGCAACCTGATCCTCCCTTCTATCACCATCAAGGGAATGGTGATCATCTTAAGGGAGATGGGCCTCAGGGTTGAGGAAAGGCCCTTCACTTACGGGGAGCTTCTGGAAAGGGTCAGGAAAAATGAGCTGGTCACAGTAGCCAGTATCGGCACGGCGGGAATCCTCAACCGCTGTGAAAAGCTGGTCCTGGTTGACGCTACCCTGAAAATAATCGGTCAGCACCTGCCAGTTAAGAATCACCCCCTCTACCAGAAACTCAGAGAGGTGCGTGAATATTACTGGAACGTTTACCGGGGACTGGCGCCGGCCCTGCCTGGATTAAATATTTTCAGGTATGAAATTGATTTCATGTCAAATGTTATGATAGATTGTCTTAAATAAAATATTTAAAAATCAAACCTGCGGCAAAAAAAATGAAAATCACGGACGTTAAAGTTTGGCTTGTAGAAGGC
>CAZDZU010000313.1:0-2649 GCA_964509995.1 uncultured Eubacteriales bacterium
AGAATAGACAGGCCCAAGAGTATGGTCAGTGCTAAAGCAGTTTTTCTTTTCATGGGTCTCACCTTAGTCATCAGACAATCTTCAGCAAACAATTGCCCAGGGCAATGTCGCAGAGAGTCAGCGCCAGGGTGGTTCTTACGGGACCATAATCAGATTCCAGAGCCCTGGTCCGGCATCTTTCCCAGTTGTCCCAGCAGGAATCAGCCGGATTGACAGCCTGTCCGGAAAGTGAAAGAAGCGAAAGTGCGGAAACGATAAAAATTGCGGTCAGTGTGACGGCAACTGCCTTTTTCATGTTAACCTCCTTTCGCTTCCATTAAGAGCAAGTGATGTGCCAGCTTTAATTTGCGAATCGGACAGGTCCGGCCTTTATATAATTTGCCCTTACCATTTTATAAGACGTCAATTCAAATGAAAAATTCTCACTGAGGTATAAGCTATTTAAAAGATGGGAGAAAGCTTCAGGAGAAAGAAGCCAATTATCGGAGGTTAAAGGCAGAAAGGGGGTTAGCTCAGAATCCGTGGACAGAAGAAAGGATGGTCCGCTTTGATTAAAAACCGAGGGAGTGGCGGTGCCGCCTGTTATCCAGAACCTGTCAAATGGTTAACGAAAGTTAACCCTGATCCTTTGAAATGGCAAGAGGTTTTTACCTCCGGAGATGCCGGTCTCATTTTCCATCGGCTGCCAATCCGCCCGAAGGCAGGGTCCGGCGGATTAACAGTCCGGGGAAAATTCTGGAATTCTGGGCAGTCTTGCCCCTCTGAAGCCGGCAACCTGCGCCTTGATTCAAACCGTCCGGGAAATATTCCCCGCTCTTTATTCTGGAATCAATTTTATCTAACAGCCGGACCGTCCGACTTAAATCAGATCAGAAATTTTCCGTTCTTGGCGATGTATTTTCCTTTGGCGATAATGGTCACCTTATCCACCAGAGCGTCATAATGGTGCTTGCTCTTGTTCTGGCCGATGCCGTAGGAATCACCGATGGCAAAGTGAACCGTTCCGAAAGCTTTTTCGGCTTCCAGCATGTTGGGGCAGATACGGGCTCCGGGATTGGTGCCTATGCCGAACTCTCCGATGATGAATCCAGTCTGGTCGGAGCCGATGTTTTTTACTATGGCTTCAATGCCTTTGCCCTTCCAGCGCACCAGACGGCCTGCCTTGAATTCCATCTCGCCGTAACCCAGCTTGTCGTCGATCAAACTTATGACCAGCTTGCCGGTAAAGGTTTCTTCCACCGGGCAGGTGTAGCATTCTCCGGCCGGCAGGTTGCCGTGCTGGCCCTTTTTTCCGATGTCGCCGTTGTCGTTGTGCCACTCGCGACCTCGGACGCTGAAGCTGATGCTGGTCCCGGCTTCGTTTTCGATGATCACCCGGTCGGCGTCCTTCATCGCCCGGATGACTTTCCTGGTGAATTCATTCATCCGGCTGAAATCGATGTTGACCAGCCTTTCCATCATGTCGACGGTTATCCCGGGCATCATGCAGATCCGGCTGAGCTTCATACCCTGGCTGACCATGAAGCCGCGGAATGGCTTCTCTTCTATCCTGGCGTCCAGAAGATAGGCGATGACGCTGGCTTTTTCAGTCAGCAGCTTGAATAATTTGGTGGGACCGGTTATCGGCCGCAGGGTTTCGGTCATCAGGTAGGTGGTTGTCTCGGCGCCAGCCTTTCTGGCGTAAAAAGCCAGGGCTTCGGCTATTTCCATTTTCTGTTTATCAGTAACCAGGAGGAAACTTTCTCCGGCTCTAAGTTTAAGAGATTGAAAGATGGCCTTTTCGGCCGCCTGATAAAGTTTGTTGGCTTTCATTTAATTTTTCCTTTCTGATTATTTTTCTTTCCTGGATTGCCAGTAGACAAAGCCCAGCAGCAGAATAAAGGCTACCAGGCTGATTATCTGGCCATACTGGCTAAACCATCCAGCCGGAGCTCCGTCCACCCACTTGCCGTTCTCCAGAACCATCGGTATTCCCAGGCTGATATAGTGGTCAAGCCTGGCCAGCTTCAGAACCGCCAGCACAATTCCCATCAGGGCTCCGCCGGCGATGAAACCGGAAGAAATTAGCATACCCCTGTTGTGTCTTTTTTCAGCCAGCTCCTTGTCCGGGCTCGATTTCTTAACCAGGTGAGACAGAAAACCGCCGACCAGCAGCGGGGTGGTCAGCTCCAGCGGCAGGTACATGCCCAGGGCCAGCGGCAGCGGGGGAATCTTGGAGCTGTCGGCCACAATGGCAATGGAAGCACCGATGCCATAGAGAAGCCAGGTGACCGGCTCTTTGGACATCAGCGACCTGATGACCGCCGCCATCAGGTTGGCCTGGGGAGCAGCCAGGGCACCGCTCTGGAAGGAGAAAGCCCTATCCAGTATAAAAATGGCTACACCCACGGCCAGGGCTGAAATCAGAATGCCTGAAAATTTGAATCTTTCCTGGTTACGGGGCGTGGCCCCGATCCAGTAGCCGATTTTGAGGTCGGTGATGAAGCTTCCAGAGACGGCCAGGGCGGTGCAGACCACCGCTCCAATTAGCAGGGCCACTCCCATGCCTTCCTTTCCTGATAGTCCGGCGCCGATCAAGATCACGCTGGAAAGGATAAGGGTAATCAGGGTCATGCCGGAAACCGGGTTAGTGCCGACGATGGCAATGGC
>CAZDZU010000314.1:0-2648 GCA_964509995.1 uncultured Eubacteriales bacterium
CTTCTGAAGCTCGCTCAGCTCAGCTGAAAGTTTCTGGACCTGTTTATCGATTTCAATCAACCGGCCATAGCGGATCTCGGCCACCTTCTCCAGGTCGCCGCGCCTTTCGGCGTTCTGTTCCTCCACCTTCAGGACATCTCTCTGTTCTTTGAGACGGCTGATCTGGTCGATGATGTCTTTCTCCCGTTTCCACTGCATTTTCAGGGTCTGACTTTTTTCCTTCAAGCCGGCCAGCTCTTTTTCTATTTTCTGCAGCCTGTCAGTTGAAGCCGGGTCCTTTTCCTTTTTCAGGGCCTGCTTTTCAATCTCCAGCTGGGTAATCTTTCTCTCCAGCTCGTCAATTTCTTCCGGCAGACTATCGAGCTGAACCCGGATGCGGGAAGCTGCCTCGTCCACCAGGTCAATGGCTTTATCGGGTAGAAACCGGTTGCTGATGTAACGGTTGGAGAGCACCGCAGCCGCCACCAGGGCCGAATCTTTTATTTTCACTCCGTGGTGAACTTCATATTTTTCCTTCAGCCCGCGGAGTATGGAAATGGTCTCCTCGACCGAGGGCTCACCGACGAAAACCGGCTGAAAACGCCTTTCCAGAGCCGGGTCCTTCTCGATGTATTTCTTGTATTCGTTAAGGGTGGTGGCTCCGATGCATCTGAGCTCTCCCCGGGCCAGGGCCGGCTTCAGCATGTTGGAAGCATCAACCGCTCCCTCGGCCGCGCCCGCCCCGACTATGGTGTGGAGCTCATCTATGAAAAGAATGACCTTGCCGGATTCCTTTATTTCCTTCAGCACAGCTTTCAGCCGGTCTTCGAATTCGCCGCGGTACTTGGTACCGGCCACCAGGGAGCCCATATCCAGGGCCAGAAGTCGCCGCTCCTTCAGAGACTGCGGAACATCCCCATTGGCAATCCGCTGGGCCAGGCCCTCGACGATGGCCGTCTTGCCGACTCCGGCTTCCCCGATCAGCACTGGGTTATTCTTGGTTCGCCGCGACAGGACCTGGACCACCCGCCGGATTTCTTCCTCCCGGCCAATTACCGGGTCAACCTTGCCCTGCCGGGCCAGGGAGGTCAGGTCCCGGGTGTATTTTTCCAGGGCCTGGTACTTTGATTCCGGCTCGGGATCGGTTATTCTCTGATTGCCGCGGACATCCATCAGGGCTTTGAGGACATCTTCTTCCTGGATCCGGAATCGCTGCAGCAGAGGGTGAAGGTCCAGGTTTTTGAGCCGCAGCATGGCCAGGAAAACATGCTCGGTTGACAGGTACTCGTCCCTGAGTTTTTCGGCTTCCTTCCAGGCTTCGTTCATCACCTCCCGGAGCTGGCCGGAAAGATAGATCTCTCCGCCGCCCTGAACGCGAGGCAGGCGGGCCAGAGCCTTTTCCAGTTCCTGGTTCAGTTCAGACGGATTAACCTCGATTTTTTCCAGCAGGCTGCCGATGATGTTTTCTTCCTGGTTTAAAAAACTCCACAGCAGGTGCTCGGGACGCAGCTCCTGATGGCCGAGTTCCAGAGCTTTTGATTGAGCCTGCTGGAAGGCTTCCTGCAACCTGACGGTCAATCTGTCCCATCTCATGGTTGACTTCTCCTGGTATTATATTTCAGAATCTCTTATAAACAAAAACCTCAGAAAAAGGACAACCCCGGAAGGTCGGGGTTGAGGAGCTTTTTATCAATATACCCCAGCCTGCTCGCTTTGCCAAGAGGTGCTCCTGCCAACTCCGCCGTTCGCCCGACAGAAATAGCCAGTTTCCATTATCACAAACCGGCGGCACTCTTTCTTTTCTGTCTTACTTAGCTCTTGACATTGGATTAAAAATAAATATTTTTTTCTTCAAGGAGTTATTGATGGAAGAAATAGAAGTTTCCAGCTGGGCTACGCTTGATGCTCTGAAAAAGGCCGCCGATGTCATCGATACCGTGGGCGACCTCCACGAATCTCATCAGGTCTCCATTTTCTGTGTGATCGAGGACGATTATCTCGAATTGTGCTACACCGATTCCACCACCAATTACCTCCGGCGGTATGAGGATGACGAGGAATTCGAAGAAGCCATAGAAGAAAGAAAAGAGGAAATCGAAGAGGGGCTTTACTCCGGCCAGGATTATGAAGACGAAGAGGACGACCTGGAAGAAGACCTGGATTTTGAAGATGAACCAGAAGAGTTCTAACTAACTTTCTTCCAGCTTTTTTATATCTTCCCTGAGTTCGACAATCAGCTGCAGAGCCTGAAGCGGAGTCAGCTTTTCTGGCTCCAGGGATTTGATTTTTTCCCTGATCTCTTCCAGTCTGGCCCGCTCCCGGTCTTCCGGAAATAGCAGAAGCTGCGATTTGTTCTGGCTGTTCAGATGATAAGCCAGCCTGGGCCGGCCCTGTTCATCCAGCTCCTGCCTTTCCAGGTTATACAGGATTTCCCGGGCTCTCTTTAAGATTTCTTCCGGCAGCCCGGCCAGCCTGGCCACCTGCAGTCCGTAGCTGCGGTCGGACGGACCGGGCTTGATCTTGCGAAGAAAAATGACCGTGTCCTGCCATTCTCTCACGACCACATGAAAATTCTTTATCCGGGGAAAGGTCAGGGCCAGTTCGGTCAGTTCATGGTAATGGGTGGCAAACAGGGTCCGGGGCCTGATACTTTCCAGCTGGTGCAGGTG
>CAZDZU010000315.1:0-2647 GCA_964509995.1 uncultured Eubacteriales bacterium
TCTTCGATCATGAACATCCCTTCAGGGTTATAGAGCTCCTGCTTTCCCCCGATAGTCGTCTCGCCGATGGCCAGTCCGAACTCATTCATGGCCGGGTAGGCAGTATTAAGAAAGGCAAATGTCTCCGCTACCTCAGGCACCTCACCCTTTAGGATTATCCCCCTCGTATCCTGAGGAGTCTCGGTATGCATCAGCCCCTCATAGACCTTGTTCATAGCCCCCGGCTTGCTCTGGCGACGGGGAACGATGTTGACCCACTGACGGTAATTTCCGTCGCAGGTATGGCAGGTAATGACCGAGCCGTCGGTAGAAGCCAGGCGTCCAACCATGATACTGGTACAACCCCAGCCTTCATCCTGGCCGCTCAGAAGCTTCGAAGCCGTTTGGGTCGCTGGAGCAGCCAGCCAGAGCCAGGCCAGAGCTAACAGCAGTCCAGACAGCAATAACGTCGATCGCCATTTTTTTGAAATCATCTTAAACTCTTGTTGATCTTTATGAGTATTTCATTATCTTTTTTGTCATCCGGAGTGTCAAACACTTTTGCCCGCAGGGCAGCAAATTATGGGCTTGAGTTTATTACCGGTCCCGGCCTGAGTTAAAATAGTAAAGGTAAAAATTCCGACCATGAGGATAAGTTTCAGTCAGCCGGTTTTCATTCCCTGGGGAGGTTTTTACGGCCGGCTGCTTAATTCCGACCTGATGATAATCCTGGACAATACCTTGTTTGCCCGGGGTTTCACTTTCGTCAACCGCAACCGGCTCAAGGGACCCCAGGGTGAAATCTGGATAACTGTCCCTGTCAGGAAAAAAGGGCTTGGCCGGCAAAAAATTCGAAACCTCCAGATATTTCAGCCTGAAGTCTGGTCCCGAAAATTCCTGGCCCTTATTAAGCACTATTACGGACATTCGCCATATTTCGAGCAGACGGTCAGGGCCATGGAAAGCCTTATCGCCGGCTGCGGCACCAATTTTCTCCACCTGGCTCTGGCCAGCTCCGAGTTTCTGGCCCGCAGATTTGGAATCACCACCGGATTCAGGCTTCAGTCTGAGTTGGGAATAGAAAGCCAGGGGACTGACTTGTTAACCCAACTGGCAGAAAGAGCCGGGGCCCGGGAGGTTCTTCTCCCCTTCCTGGCCAACCGCCACCTGAATATGGAAGCTTTTGCCAGGGCCGGGTTAAAGGTTGTTTATCTTAAATATCAGCCCGTGGCCTACCCTCAATTCTGGGGCGATTTCATCGCCAACCTGTCAGCGCTTGACCTCTGGCTTTGCTGCGGACATGATGGTCTTAATAATATTGTCCGCAGTTCTAAGCTGGCCGCCGCTGATTGAAAAATTCAGGCTGTCGGAGGCCGCGAATCCCGGCCATTGCTGAAAATTAGATATTCTCTGGTCAGCAGATAAACGGAACCTTTCAGCCCCAAAAGTTCTTCCACCACATCCTGGATTCTGATCGGCTTCCGGGCATCAAATTTTATAAAAAACCAGAGCTTTTTCTCCGGCCAGTCAGGCTCTATTTCTACCTGATTTTGATAAAGGTTTTTCAGACGTTCCAGTTTTTCTTGAGATGGCCGGTTTTCAAGCTCCTCCAGGTTTGCCAGCTCCGGGTCGGAGAGGTCCAGAGTATAAACCAGGCCTTTTATATCCTGAGAGAGGGGTGGACAATCAGCCCGGCATTTTGTCAGAGCCTCAAACCGGAGACCCTCAGGCAGAACTTTATTGATTTTTTCCAGAAACCGGGCTTCATCTATATTTTCCTGGGCTTTGAACTCCATGGCCTCCGCCCTGGCTTCCAGACCGAGGGGCAGAGCCGGGCTATAGGTCATCAGCATCTTTGGATGGTAGCCAAGAGAAAAAGCCGTCTTCAGTCCCGCCCGTCTGAAAGCTCTTTCCAGATGATTCAGAAGGTCGTTGTGAGATATAAACCGGGCCGGACCGGATTTTCGGTAAATAGCCCGATATCTCACCGCTTCCGGAAGAAGTTGCCCCCTATCCTCATCTGGCGGTAATGAAACTGGCTGAATCGTTTCCTCTGCTTCCCGCTCGGCTTTATAATCGGGCCAGATACAGGCGAGACAATCGGCGCAAGTTTTTTCCAGGCAGGATTGGCTGTAACGGCCCTCACGGCTGGCCTGCAGTTCCAGTTTAAGGTAATCTTTTTTCAGACCGATGTTCACAATATCCCAGGGAAGGTCTGCTTCCATGGGGATAGCTTTAAGATAATTCCGATAATCAACCCCGGCTTTCTCGAAGGCTTTTTCCCAGAGCTCGAAATTGAACTGGTCCAGCCAGCCGTCAAATCGGGCCCCGAGCTTGTAAGCTTCGTGCAAGACTGGCCCGAGACGGCGGTCACCCCGCGAAAATACGGCCTCGAGAATTGAGGCCTTGACTCGATGTTCCTTCAATTCTACCTTTTTCCAGCGTCCGATATTGCTCCTGATGTATTCCTGTTTCTGCAGCAGCAGCTTTTCCTCGTCCATTGCCACCCACTGAAATGGCGTATGTGGCTTGGGAATAAATGAAGAAACACTCAGGTTGATGGCCGGTGGGGAGCCCAGAATTTTCCTGCCCTGTTCGACCAGCCGTCCGATTAAATTGATGATGGCTTTAAGGTCTTCGGCCGTTTCGGTCGGCAGGCCAATCATAA
>CAZDZU010000316.1:0-2645 GCA_964509995.1 uncultured Eubacteriales bacterium
GAATGGGAGCGGGCTATTTTAACCGGAAAGAAAATTTTTTATTCCGTGAAAGAAGCGATTGAATGGATAAAAGAAGAGGCGACAAAATGAGGCTATTTGGGTTTCATTTTCACAAATGGGAACTATATGGGAAAAAGACGAGATATTTTTTCCTTGGTGAACCAATCTACTACATCTTTATTAGGGTCAAATGAACAAAGAAGCCTTTCGCAAACGCCTCTGGCGCGCTAAACGCCAGGCTGAAAAAAAGCTCTCACGCGAAGGCTTTGCCGTCTGGGGAGTCATAGACCCAGGCTGGTATGCCACCCTGATTGCCATCAAACCGACTTCTGCGAAAGCGAAACTGGTGCGCGTAGCAACACCCGAATGCTATATTTCTGAAGTGAACCGCAGGAAGCCCGCCGGAAACATTCCGCTCGAAATCTGGATTCGGGAAAAGCACGATTTCCGAATCTTGTCAAGAGGGTAAACCCCGTCCGTTGTCCCGCCCTTCTTATCTTAAAGTAATATTAATCCTTCCTTTTTAGCCTTTTCTTACTAAAACCCGTGTTATGATAAAAGCGGGGCTGATGATGGAAAACTATACCCCTAAATACTTCAAGCCTGCTGAATGGGCCTGCCGGTGCGGCTGCGGGCTGGATGCAATCGATATGAACCTAATCAAAACCCTGGATTTTATCCGTGAGCGATTCGGGAGACCAATCATCATAACTTCGGGGTGCCGCTGTGAGAACCACAATCAGTCGGTCGGGGGCCGGCCAAGGTCTGCCCACCTTGTAGGGCCTGATGGCTTATGCCATGCCGTAGACATAGCGTGCCTGGCCCCCTCCACCCGATTCCAGCTCGTAAGCCTCTGCCTCAGCTTCGGGATCAAAAGAATTGAAATCACCAACAAGCACATCCACATCGACAATGCCTCATACCTTCCGCAGGAAATAATTGCAGTCGCCTGGGTTTAAGAATATGAGCATTAATAAAACTATAACCCTAATATTAATAATTATTATTATAGCTCTAATAATACTAATAGGGACAGTATTTTATCTCCGGCATACCTCCATCCATCAAAAAGAGCTTGAGCAGAAGGTGGCTGAGCTGCGGGCCCAGATACAAGAAAGCCAGAACCAGGTAGCAGAGAAAGAAAAAGAAATCTTGGCTCTCGAAATCAAGGCCAGAAACCAGGAGGCTGAACTTCGGGCGCTGAAGCAGCAGGCCACATTGACGAAACCGCGGCCGATGACCATCACCCCTGATACTTCCCGGGATGAGTTAACTAACCGGATTTTGAACCTTGAGTTATACATTTCCAACCTTGAGGGGGTGGTGAAAAAACAGGATGAGGTTATTCAGACGCAGGCCCAGACGATAGCCGAGCTGAAGGGCGTCAACGCAGAGCTGAAGACGCAGATTGAGCATTATCGTGCGATTCAGGATATTCAAGCCGATATTATGGCCAGCCTGAAGAAGGAGCGACGCCATAAGTTAATCGGCGCGGTCGTGGTGGGTGTTGCTGGTGGCGTTATTGTGGGGAATCTTCTGAAATGATGCTTAATTTGCTACAAAATGCGGGCACAACCGGAAGCTATGTTTCTGGCACATTCTTGGTTGATGGGGCCCTCTTAATAGCCGGATTCAAAGTTGTGGAGGAGGCCTTAAAAGCGGCTATCAAAGCACGGAATAAGAGAAATGGGAAATCTGGGCCAAAGCCCGGGGAGGGGGAGGTTTGCCGTGAACACGGCGAAGCAATCGCGGCCCTGATTGAATTCAAGAAGAACGCCGAGAACTCCCTGGCGCGCATAGAAACAAAAGTCGACAGGCTTCTGGAGAGGAAATGAAACCGAAAGCCAAACTTAATGAGCTTGACCTGAAGATGGTCGAAGAACTGGCAGGCCTTGGTCTGACTGAGGAGGAAATCGGCCGGGTGCTTGGCGTAACCAGAGAATGCATCCGGCTCTGGAAGAAGAAAAGCCCGGCTTTTGAAGAGGCTATGGTTGCGGGAAAGCTGAAGGCCGACACGGCGGTTGTCAAGCGATTATATGAGAAAGCCCTTTCGGGCGATACCACGGCAATAATCTTCTGGCTGAAGAACCGCCGGCGCGACCAGTGGCTTGACCAGTATTTCCACGGCCTGAACTTTCTCAAGGATATCAAGCTGAAGTTTGAATACGAGAACGGGAAAGAAGATGAAGAATGAAAATCGTGGGGTTTCGTCCACGGCCTTCGCAGCTGGAGGTCCTCAAGAGCTCGGCTCGGTTCAAGGTCGTTTCGGCCGGTAGGAGGTTTGGGAAGACTATAATGGCGCTTAACTGGATGCTGGAAAGGGCGTGCAACAAGCCAGAGTCGGTCTGCTGGTGGGTTGCCCCGGTCTACTCTCAAAGCCGAGTGGCCTATCGCCGGCTTGTCGAAGGGCTGCGCCGGTCCGATGCGCTGGATATCTGCCTGAAGAAGTCAGATTCGGAAATGTTCATTGAGCTCGTAAATCACAGCTGGCTTTTCTTCCGGTCAGCTGAAAAGTATGACAACCTGCGGGCAGAGGGAATTCACCGGCTTGTCATTGACGAGGCTGCCCGGGTCGACAGGGAAGCGTGGGAAGCTGTCCTGCGGCCGGCTATATCTGATACGAAGGGCGACGTGATGTTCATATC